>JAUQYY010000109.1 GCA_030587505.1 Candidatus Sigynarchaeota archaeon | reverse complement strand
GGCCTATAGTTCCCTTTCTTTTAAAAACTAGGATATTTTCAATATTACTTGTTCATTTAGTTAATAAATATATTTAGTTGGTTTTAGGCTTGATTTTTGATGCCTTATAATTTCAACAGGTGTGTTACTCTAGAATATATAACAATTAAAGTATTTGTTCAACCAATTGTATCAAACAACAAAAGCTCTATTTCCAGAACACTTATCTTTTAAAAGGCTAAAGGCTTAATGGCAATTCAAAATCAGAAGGATTAGAATTTCAAGGGTTAAGAACCTGAAAATCGTATGGTGACATCGTATGGAAATAAGGGAATTTCAGAAGCTGATGCGTGACCTCTACTTCGAGAATGATAAAAAGCGAGGAAGACTTGGCAATTTTGTTTGGCTCGTAAGCGAGATAGGTGAACTTGCGCGTGTTCTAAAAGCTGAAGACGAGGAAAAAATAAGGGAGGAAATCGCCGATGTTTTCGCTTGGCTCGCTAGTCTAGCCAACGTGCTGGAAATAGACCTCGAAGAAGCCGTTCAGAGAAAATATCCTGGCAAGTGCCCGAGATGCGGCGCCAACCCCTGCGAATGTGAGTTCAGAATGTAAAGCCCTGCACAGGAATCAAGAACAATGGAGGAACAAAACACGTTTTAAACGGTTTTATTCCCGTTTGGATGACGCAAAGCGGTGATTGTCGGTAAAGGATTATTCCTAGCGTTTGTGAACACTAGCAAATTAGAATGAGAAATGGAAGTACGCTCGAAACCAGAAAACATTTTTATACTTGATTTCCTAAGGGGGCATTAGGAGGCTGAACATTTGTCAAAAATAAAGAGAAGGAGAAAAACCTCGGAAGGACCTATGCCCGTAGCCGGAGCGGGGCTGATACGATTCTTCGAGGAAGAAACCGCAGGGCCAAAGATAAGCCCAATCGTAGTGGTAGTAATGTGCGTTGCTCTCATTGTTGCGGTGATAATTTCACTGTACTTGAACGCTCTACAAACAAGCGCTAACATTCCAGGAATGCCCAGTTTCTAAGGTGAAGAAAAACAAAATCAGCAAGCAGATGTAATACAGGGGTCTCAGTCAATCTCCTTCCAAATATTCATCAAAATCATAGGGCGTAAATAACATTAAGCCTCCGGTTCTCAGATCCCTTAACTCTTCTTCTGTTAATTCCTTAATTTGAACCTTAGACTGGTCCCTAGCGATTATCATACTGTTTCCGAAAGGATCCTCAATTATCAGGGTGAAGGGTAGCTCCCCGGACTTCGCTTTTTTTATCCTCTCTATGGCTATATCGCATCTTCTCCTTTCCTCCTCAGACTCCACCCACTCACTTGCAATCTCCGCAACATCCAGAATTCTCGCGATGACGCCCTCAACATTTGTAATAAACGCTTGGGAAGCCGGGCCAGGCTCGATGGTGGTGCCAAGCTCGGGAATTCTTATCGTTCCAGTTGAAGCCCTGATCACGCGTGCTGTAAGCTCTTTCTCACCTTTAACCTCGTACGTGCATCTAATCGGTTTGCCGTACCTAGTGTTCATGAAGTCGCTGGTTCTGTAGCCGCAAGAAGAGCACTGAACCCTTATTAGAAATATTTCACTAAAGTAGGGAATGTTAACACTTGTCATAGAACTCTCAAGCGTTTTTCCACCGCAAATGGGACACTCTTCTCTTTCTTCCATAAACATCACCAATTGGCCCCAGCCTGTCCACGTATTCTTAACTCATATCCCTACAGAGACCGGGTACCACACAGAAAACATTAATGGAAACAAACTTATAATTTTCCATTCCAGACATGTCACAAGACTAGAGAAAGTCCAACTTTGAACCGTGATTATCACAGACAACGGGCCCGTATGGTCCTAGTTTTCCTTGTTTAGCTTTGATAGAAGCAGTCGTGATTCTTCCTCGGGGTTAGGCTCACGGATATCATGTACATTGAGTTCTAAGAGTTGTGAGAACTCGTTGTACACTACTCGGCCGATAGCTATTATTTCCTTACCCTCCACCTCTGGAGCCTTTATTTTCAGGGGCTCCGTCTGGTTGCTGGTCTTTTTAATCAGGTCGTACGCCTCCTCCGGAGACATATTCAGCAGCTTTTGGGCAGCGTCCCCCATGAAGTTTCCCCGGATCACACCCGTCCCGTCGTCTAAAACACCACTAAACATGTATCGGATGTCGGGTTCATCTACAGGTCCACAGTCAACACACACCCACTCATCATTCACCATTTCAACCTTCTTTGAGCATATAGGACAGGCTTCGTACACCGGCTTTCTCTGGTAGAGCTGAACAAGGGTGGCCCTAACCTCAACGGTCTGATTCTCTTTCAACTCGCCTATGTTCTTTCTAGTAAAACCCGTGGCCTTGGGTTTAACATCTAGTTTAACATCGGGAATCTTGATTTCAAGAGGGTTCAACTCCACCTCAGAGAACCTGCCCAGATGCACTTCTACCTCTCCGAGCAGCCCAGTCCGTGTGTATGCTCTGTGTATTTTAACCGTATCTCCCTCAGAGAGGTTAATTAGATTGTCTACGTGGTCACCCCAAGCCACGACACGAACACCCGCCGTGTCGTCCGCAATTGTGAACGGAATCATCTTCCCGCTCGACCCATCCTTTCTTGTGAATTCGCGAACATCTGAAACACTGACCACGCGTCCCTCTAGATTCACACTCATCATGTCGGGTTCCAGATCCTTAATCTTAACTGAAACTTCCTGAGGCTGCTTGGTTAATTCAACATTCACCTTTATGTCCGGGTTTACAATCACTCTTGTCAGTTTACCCACGTGCAGCTCTGGTTCGTCTCTCAGGCCGACTCTTGTGTATCCTCCCTCAATTTTGATAGTGTCACCCTCGCTCAGACTCTCGGCAAGTTCCACCTTATCGTCCCAGAAAACCGTTCTGATTCCGCCACTTTCATCCACGAGGGTTATGTTACAGACTCTTCCTTGACTGCCGTCCTGCCTCGTGAACTCAGATGTTGGAGAAAGTCTCTGAACTACCCCAACCGTGTCCACGCTCATCATGTTCGGCTCGATCTCACCGATCTTCAGCAGTCTAGGCTTGGGCTCAGGGTAGTCGCTCACCTTAACGTCTTTGGGCTCTATCTCTATTCTTCCCCTGTACCCCAAGTGCAACTCGGGACCACCCCTAAGCGCCTCCTTAACATAGCTGTAGAATATGCGGATGATCTGCCCCTCTCTGAGTCTGCCCTTACTTATGCTTTCAACATGGTCGCCCCACAGCACAACCCGTATTTCACCAGACTTGTCCGCGAGCAGAATACTAGCCATCTTCCCTCTGCGTCCGTCCTTTGAAACGAATTCTCTGGGGGGGAATATGCGGGTGACTCTTCCGGTAATCGTAACATTTCTCATGTCCAGGGATATATCCTTAATCTCGAGTGAAGGCTTCTTGTAGCTGATATTTTCAAAAACATCGAGCCCCAACTCCTTAGCGACAAGGTGAGCCGCACCCTCGTCCGTGAGTAAGCCTCCCATTTTCTCCTTTTTCGCAGTAATACGCTTTAAGGCTTCCTCTCGCGAAATGTTACCCTCACTAACTATTTTGTCTAATATTTCCTCAAACTTCGATTCCAAACGGTACACCCTCCTTTCTTTCAACGACAAGCAGGCAGCTGAGCGGAAAGCAAACCCATCGAGCTATGGGTATGAACTCGGTTAAATCAGGGGTATCCCTTGTACTGAGGTCGAGTGAGCAGTCCAGAAAGACCCGCGCCACGTATTCAACAACGTCCGTATCCAGGCTTTGAATATTTTTAATAGTTTTCACCCCTATTATAAAATCTTCCGCCTATAAACCAAACGCATCCATCCTAGAAGAATTCGGTCAGCTTTCGGGAGGAAGTTAATCTCAAAACTTCGGCGCACGTCTTAGGACTTAAGGTTTTGAATTCTAGGCCATTAGCCTGAATCATCACCGACGCCTCCCTCGAAATGGCGGGTGCAGCAAGCATACCCCGAACCTGCCTGCCTCCGCTCTTCCGCTTAACATCCTCAAGATACTTTAACAATTGCACAACATCCTGGACCTGTGCCTTCCTTCTCTTCAACTCTATCACGAGTATTCTTCCCTGACCGTCAACACCATACACATCTACAAACCCTTGATTAACCACCTTCTCCTTCAAAATCGGTTTGAAACCCTCCTCAATGAGCTCAGGCTTCGCCAAAACCGCCCTCTGCATATCCTCCTCACTGCCAAACATAATAAACTCGGCTTCGTCTTTCAGATTCAAAACAAGAATGATAAAAACCTTGGAGAACACTATTTCAATCGATTCCCTCGGCTTCTTCCTGATAGCTTTAAGGAGTACACCCCTCTTCGTGGATTTGGTTTGAAAAACACTCCCAGGAGGCTGCCAGTTCACAGGCTGAGAATCCCACGCCCTGTGAACAAGAAAACAACCGTCCTTTTTTATGAGTAAGATGCGCTCACCCGGACCCAGCTTCGAGGTTGCCCGCCCCTGATATTTTATAGAGCACTCCCCAACCACGACTAGTGTTCGACCTCTGCTAAGCGCGTCTGAAATGGTCTTAGCGGCATCCACATGGTCCGGATTGTTGTAGAACTCCACTGGTCGCCGTCCACTCATAAAACCACCATCATCAACAATTATTTAACTGTAAAGTAATAAAAGAATTCGCAATGAAGCATAGAAACACGCCCAGAGACAAAATGTTCCTGTATGACCAGACAGCCCACATCTACAACCATAGATACAGAGAAATCCAGGAAGAGAAGTACAGATCGATACTCCGCAGAGTAACGTTCAGAAGGGCAGACCTAATCCTCGACGCCGGCTGCGGAACAGGCATGCTTTTGGAGAAAATCCCAAAGGAACACGCGGTCGGAGTGGACTTTTCCAGAGAAATGATAAAAAGGGCGAAAAACAAGAACAAAAGCTCGAACCTCGTTCGAGCCGATTTGAGTAACTTGCCATTTAAAGATAACACTTTTAGCAAGGTGCTGGGAGTAACCATCCTCCAAAACGTGGAGCATCCACTAAAAGCGGTGAGAGAAATCAGAAGAGTAACTAAGAAAAAAGGTCTAACCATTCTTTCAACCCTAAAGAAGAAGACAACAAAAGAAGAAATACGAAAGCTAATCCGAAACGCCCAACTAAAAGAAAAAGAAGTGTACAAAATAAGCGAAGACATAGTGATTATATCACAAAAAAACTAATCAGAAACCCACCCACAAATTATCCCCTCATAAATACAACTCACCATCCGCATACGGCAGCCATAGACAGGTTCTCCGGGAAAACCGGCTGTTCAGAAATCTTAAACGGCATCCCCCCTCCCGAGGAGTGGGTGTCTGAAACTGGAAAATCGGACGGATGAGAACTCTACACGACCCCATCAGCGCCCGCTGTTGACAAAAGATTAATAATCAAAAACGCGGTTCGTGAATAGCAGTTACAGTACGGACAGCGCAAAGAAACCGTGAAAACACGCAGCCAGAAAGAGGTCTTGAGATTGATTTTAAAACCAATTTTCGATTTTCACGTCCACTCAGATTGGTCAGATGGCGTTTCCACATGCCGAGAAATTGTCGAGTACGCCATATCAAAAAACATACGCCTGCTCGGATTCTCGGACCACTTCTCAACCGACCCAGAGAAAAACCCCAAAATAGCGCGAAGATTATCAGACTACTATGAGGAAATCAGACTCCTCGGAAAAGAGTTCAGCGGGCAGATCAAGCTAAAGGTCGCACTGGAAGTCGACGCGAGAACGTATGATTTTCTATCAGAAAAGTCTGTCAGAGCCCTAACAAGCCACGACTTCGACTACTATCTTTTCGAATACGTGACAGACCCGTACAGCTACTACCCAATCGAAACAAGGGACCCACTACTCATCATATCAAAAATAAAAGAGTTCAAAGAAACACTCTCAAACTCCTGCCCAGTGGGAATAGCACACATGGAGGTACGATACCTAAAAGACGAGAAACTGGAAAAAGTCGTCGACAAGTTAGCAGACACCGGAATCTTCGTAGAGCTAAACACCCACAAAGACAACTACAAACACGAAAAGTTCAAAGCCATACTCAAGAGAAGCGACATAAGACTCTCCGTAGGAAGCGATGCACACATCAAAACACGCGTAGGCGACGTAGAATACCCTCTAACCCTGCTAGAAAGTTACAACGCAACAAACCGACTAATTTTCCTAAACGAGATAAAGTCAGAGGTAACCGCCCACAAGTTTGTAAACCTCCTTAGCGATCATTAGCTCCTCATCGGTCTTCTTAACCTTAACACAAACCCTCGAACGCTGGGTGGAAATAATCTCCTCACCCCGCAGGTTCTTTTCCTCATCAAGCTCAGCGCCAAGATAGGAAAGCGAATCCACAACCCGCCCCCTAAGCCGCCAATCATTTTCGCCAATACCACCGGTGAAGATCAGAGTGTCCAAACCTCCCAAAACAGCCACGTAAGCGCCGATATATTTGACGAGTCGATAAACAAAAACGTCGATGGCCAGTCTCGCCCCCTCACTTCTCGACGCTTCAAGCTCCCTCAGATCGTTACTCTCACCCGACAATCCGAGCAGACCAGACCGCTCATTGAACATCTCGTCAAGCTCTTGAGGAGTAAAACCCTTACTCAAAAGGAAGAGAACAATTCCAGGATCCAAATCACCAGTCCGAGTACCCATAACCAAGCCCTCAAGCGGGGTTAGACCCATACTCGTGTCAACACACTTGCCATCCCGTATCGCCGCCACCGAGGCGCCGTTCCCGAGGTGGCACGAGATCACTCTCCCTGGCTCGTTGAGAGATACGTACCTGTGTGAAATCCCGTGAAAACCATAGCGCCTAATACGGTATTTTTTAATTACCTCTCTAGGCAGAGCATACGTGTACGCTACTCTTGGCATTGTCTGGTGGAAGGCCGTGTCGAAAACAGCCACCTGGGGCACCCCAAACGAAAAGCAAGCCCTAATGACAGCCAGTTGATGAGGATTGTGTAACGGAGCGAGAGGAGCCGCAGCCTCTATTTTCTCCAGTACCTCACCGTCAATTAACTTGCTCTCTGTGAGATCTAAGCCGTGAACCACCCTGTGACCGATAGCCTCTATGGTGAAACCACGCATCTCGAGGTGCTCTTTAATAAAGTTAATTCCTTCCTCATGAGTGTTTATCCTCACTCGCCTCTCGAGACCACCACAAAGAAAAACCGGCTTATTTCCAATCCTATCAATCAGACCCCCCTCAACCTCGTCCCCACCCCTAAAAATTTTGTACTTTATCGTTGAAGACCCAACGTTTAAAACCAGAATCATACCAACCTACACCCCTACAAAAACCAGCACATTTAGGTAAACCATAAAGCCCAGAAAACAAGTACCGAAATGTAATAGATAAAACTTCTGATTCATTCTTCACTACAACAGCATACAGTCAGCCATAAAGCCAGAAACCAATCAGAAGTCACCAGTAAAATTTCAGCGAAACCGAAACTAGGTCACGTAATTTGAGTATAATTAGAAAAAGAAGGAACGGTGGAAACACCTAACAAAATAAAATCGAAACCCAACTCCGAAGCCCCCTACCATGAACCGCACCGTTAAAATACCCGGAATACGACAAGTACCCACGGGTATTTTGCCAAGCGGCTGCTTAGAGTTCACCGCCAGGCATAATTACGATTCCTCGGCTACCGATCTCGATCGGATAAACCTTTAGACTGTGGCTGGAGAAACGAAGTTTCCGAACCACTAGGCTGCGGCGGAGTTCACCGTTCTCCTCATTCAGGTACAATACGATTATTCCCTGCGCGATGAACTCCTCCACTCCGTAGCGGCTGTATCCCGTTTTTCCAGTTATCTCACTCGTCATCAGGCTGGTCGTTTGAAGTTCCCCGAGAAGCGAAGCAAGCTTGAATATGGCGTTTCGGATAGCTGTCTGAGATTCGAATCTTATTCCGAGACCGCTCAGCGAGTCTATGGCTATTCTCTGAGCATCTATCTGCTTCGTCGCTTTGTAGATTTCCTGCGCCAGGGTGCTAATGTCGAAACCCCTTCTAAGCGTGTATGGTTCCGTGGTCGGCAACCCTGCCTTGCTCGACGCTGCGTCTATGATAATCAGCTTACCCTCCTGCTCCAACTTTTCGAAGTCCCAGCCGAACTGTTTTGCCTCACGCCTAATCTCGCGAGGTTTCTCCTCCAAAGTCACAAAGATTCCCGGTTGGTCATACTTGGCTGCTCCCGCGTACAGAAATTGCATGCAGCATATGGTTTTCCCTGTTCCTGCTCCCCCGGAAACCAGGATATTTGTACCCTTTACGAATCCTCCGTGAAGGATTCCATCCAGTCCGGGGATTCCAGACTTTATTCTTTCTATCATCTCGACTTCTCCTCTCATGGTGGTATGGGACTTACGATTTCTTCGCCCTTCAACAGCTTCTGAAGCTCCCACACGTTGAGGTCTTGAATATCCGGATTCGACTGTAGGTCAGACAGCAGATTCTCCAATTCCTGTTTTGAGCGTGCGAGTATCAACGCGTACAGTGAAGTGCCGTGATCACCCGTTGCTAGGAATCTCACTTGGCTCGTTTTCTTGAGTTTTTCGGCTATCTCTTTCGTTCTCTCCACGCTTATGTCTGGTATTATGTGCCCCCCGATGTTGATTCTCACTAGAGCGCAGGCGCCGTACCCGAGTTTTTCCGGTGAAACAACAATGGTGAATTGGCGTATGACCTGATTCTCTAGGAGCTTTTTGACTCTGAAGTGTACAGTTGTATCAGGTACATCCAACTCCTTCGCTATCTGGGTGAACGGTACCCTGGAGTTTTCTTGGAGTAGGGCTAGTATTTTCCGGTCTAGGTCGTCAATTTCGACAAGCATCTGGTACTTCCCGTTCCTGTT
>JAUQYY010000106.1 GCA_030587505.1 Candidatus Sigynarchaeota archaeon | reverse complement strand
GAACTCACAGAAATGTTCAAGTACAAGATGGTGATTCTGGTTCGGACTGACCTAAAGATGAGTAAAGGAAAAATCGCTGTGCAAGTGGCTCACGCCGCGGTATTGGCATCGGAAGAAGCGAAGAAAAAGTGCCCTGACTGGTGGAAGGAGTGGATGGATGAGGGACAGAAGAAAGCGGTTTTGAAGGTGAAATCCCTGGAGGAACTCAAAGAGTTCGAGTATCAGGCGGAGAAGAACAAGCTCCCACACGCCCTCATATCCGACAGGGGTCTGACGGAGCTTCCCCCGGGCACTGTGACCACTCTCGCCATTGGACCCGGACCCGAATCACTCATAGACAGCATCACCGGTGGTTTACCCCTGCTTTAGCCCTGTGCTGGTGAATTCGATGAGCGCGCTTGAGAGGATTATGGGAATAGAGTTTTTAGCCACAAAGTCTGAGGGAGTCGGCGGCTGTCTAAGGAAGAGGTGGGAGGACTTTGTGGTTGAGGAAATAACCCCGCAAAAGGAGATTATTCGTGCTCTGGGTCCAAACGCTGAGGCATGTGGCTCAAACGGTGAGTGTCAGGATGAGTGTGAGGGTGAGGGTGATTTCACGGTTTTTACTCTTGAGCGGCACGCTATGTACAACACTTTTGAGGCTTTGGAACGGATAGCACGCGGATTGGGGGTTGGCATTAAAAGGCTGTCTTATGCGGGGGTGAAGGACAAGAGGGCTGTCACAACTCAGAGGGTTAGCGTTTGGAGAGTTGAGCCTGAAAGGATAAAGAAACTGAAAATTAAAGGCCTTTATATCAGGGACGTGCACAGAGCCAGGGACGCCGTTAGGCTCGGGGACCTGTGGGGAAACCACTTCCGCATAACTATAAGGGAGATCAATCTGGAGGAGTCAGAGGTTGAGGATAGGGTTAGGCGGGTCCGTCTTGAGATAGACGAGTTGGGTGGTGTGCCTAATTTTTTCGGGCATCAACGATTCGGGCTTCGGAGACCCTTGTCTCACCTGGTTGGAATCAAACTGCTCAAGAACGAGTTTAGAGAGGCTGCGATGATATTCCTTGCGAAGGCTTACCCCATGGAGGCGGAGGACGCTCAGAGGGCTAGGAACTACCTGAATGAGACCGGAGACTTCGCCGGCGCTCTAGAGCGGTTTCCGAGGCGTTTGAGCTATGAGCGTGTGATGCTGAAGCACCTGTCTCTCCACCCTAACGATGTTCTGGGCGCTTTTAGGCGTCTTCCCCGGGGTTTACTTAAGATGTTTATACACTCTGTGCAGTCCTACCTGTTCAACAGAACTCTCAGCCTGAGGTACAGGTGTGGCCTTCCACTGAACAGGGCTGTTCCCGGGGACATTGTGACGCCCCTTGAAAAAGTTTCTTCTGATGATTGGACACTGGTTACCGTAGAAAACGTTTTCGAGATAAACGAAGAGGTCTGCTCAGGAAGGTTGTGTGTTTCAATCCCCCTGATAGGGTACGATTCGACTCTTCCCGAAGACAGGCCGGGAGACCTTGTGAAAAAAGTTTTGCGGGATGAGGAGATAGACCCCGGTATGTTCCGGCTTCGATCAATCCCCGAGATAAGCTCTAGAGGGACGCCTCGACCGATTCTTCTGAGGATATCTGACCTAGAGATACTAGAAATCGGTAGGGATGAGTACAGTGAAAACGCAACCAAACTAACTGTTTCTTTCTCGCTTCCGAAGGGAAGCTACGCCACCGTCGTTCTCAGAGAGTTTATGAAGGCGGACCCCACCAAATATTAGTGTGATTGTAGATAGATAATGGAAACGATAGGTTAATTAGTGCCTGATATTTTCTCTTTGACGGCGGTGAAAGGTTTCACAGCGTCAAAATTTCGGAGGTTATTCAATTGTCAAAGGATGCTTGCGACATTCATAAGACTCACTTTACCAGCGACATAGGGCCAGAACTCGACGGCGAGGAAGTGGTTCTGGCTGGATGGGTGGAGAGTATTCGAAAACTCGGCGGAATAACATTCATCATTTTGAGAGACAAGGAGGGGCGGTCACAGATCACCGTCCCTAAGAGCAACCCGAAGGTTTTCAACGAGGCGTATAAGCTCGGTAAGGAGTACGTTATAAGAGTTAGGGGCAGGGTGAGGAAAATCGAGAAGGCTCCTCAGGGGGCTGAAGTAATACCTGAGGAGATAAAAATCCTCAACACCGCGGTTTCCCCACTGCCTCTAGATCCAACGGGAAGGGTTGATGCGAACCTGGACACGCAGCTGGATAACCGGGTACTGGACCTCAGGAGACCCGAAAAGAGAGCCATCTTTGTTATTCGCCACGAAACTGTTAACTCCATAAGGGAATTCCTAATCAAGAAGGGATTCATAGAAATCAACACGCCAAAGATTATCGCCTCCGCCTCTGAGGGTGGAGCCGACCTTTTCCCAATCTCATACTACGAGAAGGAGGCCTTTCTGAGCCAGTCAGCCCAGCTTTACAAGGAACAGTTGTCCAGCGTTTTCGAGAAGGTCTTCGAAATAGCACCCTGCTACCGTGCGGAGCTGAGCCGCACCGTTAGACACTTGAGCGAGGTGTACGCCGTCGATGTGGAGGTGGCTTTCAACAACTACGAGGACGTAATAAACCTGCTGGAAGAACTTATTCATCACGTGTTTAAACACATCAAGAAAAAGTGTTCCAGAGAATTAAAATCCCTTAACCATGATTTTCCAATTCCAAAGAAACCTTTCCCTCGGTACACGTACACGGATATCGTAGAGAAGCTGCAAAGTGAAGGGGTCGAGATGATATGGGGGGAGGATATATCGACACAGGCTTACCGCAAACTCGGAGAGTCTCTGAAGGAGGCGTATTTCATAACTGATTGGCCCACCGCCGGAAAACCCTTCTACATTATGCCACGCAAGGATAATCCTGAGATATGTGAATCGTTTGATCTCATGTACGGCTGGCTGGAGCTGGCGTCGGGTGGAACAAGAATCCACAGAAAAGAAATGCTTGTTGAAAGATTGAAGGAGCAGAAGCTGAACCCCGAATCATTCGTTTATCATCTCAAAACATTTGACTGGGGAATGCCGCCGCACGCGGGGTGGGGTCTAGGCCTAGACAGACTGGTGATGGTTCTAACCGGGTGTGAGAATATAAGAGAGTGTGTTTTGTATCCTCGGGACCGCGACAGGCTGACACCATAATAAGGATGTCAGGATGAGCACCGTGCAGACTCCCGTAAAGGTTTGTGGAGCATTTTGATTTCTATTCGAAGACTATCCTCACTTTCTCATTTGTTAGCTTGTGAACTACCTCCTCTAGGGTGGACACACTTGTAGGAAGTCTTCTGATGTCTGATTTCCTGATTCTCACCTTTTTCTCGAGCGTACCGTCTGGTAGCCAAATCGTGTTGACACCCAGAACGCTTACAGGGGACAAAATATCTTCGATGGTCTTTTTGGTCGATGAGTCTCCCTCAATAACTCTAATCTTCTTCTTCAACCTGTCGCTCAAGATTTTTACGATTTTGCCTTTGGGTCCGATGAAGTGAGAAATATCACCTGGACCTACGACTATTATGACTAGGTTGTTTGTTTCAACGGACCTCCTGAACTCAGCTTCTTTCAGATTTGGAAACCTGTTCTCAAGTTCCAAGAGCTGCTTGGCTATCTCAAGGTCGAGGGGAGTCACTTCTCCCTTCTCTATTTTCTCTCTACACGTTGAGCAGTAAATTCCACTTTTAAGGCAAAAAGAACATATGGGCACCTTCAATTTCCAAGTCTCCAGATCCAGGTGATCGTGAAACCATGAACACCGTGACGTGATTTCCCGCGAGTGGTAAACGGCAGTTTGAGTGTTGAAATTATAAAAGTATGACCGCTTAAAAAACTTTTGTTGAAAAAATTGCGGTGCACCGTGTCTGGCACAAGAGAGTAGTTTTTGGCGGGAGACATGAGTTATATTAAAGAAAAAATTGGGAAAGGTTTCAAAAAGATTTACGTTTTTTATTCCTTTTTCAGGGTGATTTCGATGGTGGAGACGTTTATCGTTGAACCCTGCTCTGCCGAGATGGGCTCTGTCCCTATTTTGATGTCTACTGGTTTTGCCTCTGGAACGAATCTGTTTCTAACTATCTCCGCCACATCCACTGCTCTGCTGATAGAGCGGCCGCGGGCCTTCAGAACTACTTCGTCCTTTCCGTTGTGGAATAGTGTTATACACGCTAATACATAATTCATCACGGGTTTGGATCCGATGAATATTGCGTTTTCCTCGGACATGGTTGTTACCTCTTTTGCGTTTTTGGATTTAGTGTGTCATTGCTTGGCGCGGTACTTACGCGAGGTATAATAAAAAGTTTTTGGTGTTCTTCACTTTGCACAACGTGCTTACCATCCTCACCCACTACTTACAGAGGCATCTTTTTTTATCTTCATTCCCTATAGCTCCCATTCCCATGTCACTTGCTTGGAGTTCTTTGTCTGCGTCTGTATCTGTGTCTGCTTGACCCCTTGCCCTGTTTTGTGGCTCACTAGTCGTGTACTGGTCTGTTGGGTGTAGATGTATTTTTATAAGGAAACCTAATATAACTTCTATCAGATAAACATTCTTTGTAGACCTTTTTCCCTTCATAAAAAGCGTCGGCCATGGTTAAAATGATAAAAGAGTTCTATGTC
>JAUQYY010000055.1 GCA_030587505.1 Candidatus Sigynarchaeota archaeon | reverse complement strand
GTTTTCATTCATATCTTTATGTGGTAAAAGCTAAGAAATAGTTAACTTTCTTGGGAAAACAAACTTTAATATATGGACCTAACTTATCACTTTTATGGGTGGTGAAATTTGACAGAAGCATACGTAGAAACTCAATTTTATGATTTCCGAGTAGATATGGATTCCACGAGCAGTAGAACTTTTAGAGTAAGTTTCGACGGTGCTGTGAAGAAAGTTAAAGAGGAGACTATTCATTCGGGGGAAGCAAGATGGATTACTCATGCTGAGTTACCCTCAAGTATTTCATTGAGAGTATTCAAAGGAATGTTTAAAGTTTCCACCTTAATTGAAACTAGTTTTGTTGAAGATAAAGAAAAAGGCTGGTTACTCTCTAAGAATTCAGGGATAAGCGACTTTGAAAATTACTTAGCTTCATTAGAGAAAATGGGGTTACTGAAACGCAAAGATTTTGTCGAAATTATGAAGCAGCGAAAAATCTTAGAGGAGAAAAGAGAAACACTGTCTAAGTACAAGGGTAAAGTGGTTGTTGTGTGTGGTGGGGAGATATTCGTAGGTGACACCTTAGATGAGGCTGTTGAAAAGTCCAAAGCCAAACATAAGAATAAGCCCTTTTATTCTGAGAGCATAGGAATTATTGATTTTCCTTCCGTGTACGAACTGTGATAAGTATGAATTCATTCAAAAACGATGCACCTTTCATTAAGGTAAAGATTATAGGAAGAATAGAAAAAGAACTTGAAGCCCTACTTGATACCGGATCTCCGAATACTGTAATTCCTCTCAGTATTTGTAAGGAACTGGGTCTAACGGCTTTGGGAATAAAAAATGTTTATGGTATAATCGGTAAACGTCCTTTGCCCGTTTTTAGATGTAAAGTTGAAATTGCGGGGCAAAAACTTAACACCCTGATACTCGGAAATGAAAATTTTAACTCATTAATGTTTTCGATTGTAGGACGAGATTTATTCAGAAATTTTGAGTTGCAGCTAGATTGGAAAAAACAGATCATCCGGATTAAAGATCCTCCAACCATATGATAGTGATACGATTAAAAATGGGTGGCAGAGAAAATGTCTATTGAACCTGAATATGTTGATTTTGATGTGATTGAAGAAGACTGGAATTTTTATGAGGTGGAAGACGGAACTATCATCAAAGCGAAGCTTGTACTTATAAAGATTGTTAGAGAGGATATAGACAATGTCGGAAACCCCATTTATGGTTTGAATACCCAGAAAATATTCGGTGTCATTCCCCCGAAAGAGTTGATGGGTCCTCCCTCAGAGAGAAGCTACACTCCTGAAGAGGTGGTGAACTCGATTGTGGAGGAAGATCTTGAATTTAGAGTAATCAAAGAAAACTGGAACGAGTATAAGTTGAAAGATGGCACAAAACTAAACATTAAGCTTGTAATTACAACTATTGCCAGAACGGATCTATATGACCAAAGGGGAGAACCTATATACAGCATTCAGAGTCAAATTTTAGTGAAGGCCGTTGTGCCAAGAGAACTCAGGAAAAAATTACAAAAATATAAGAAATCCATCAATAGTTCTTAAGATTCTGAGAACGCTCGAAGAAATGTGCGACGAACAGGTTTTTTCAGTTTACTTTCACATCGAACACTTGAAAATTGAAGGTTTTCGGAGTTGTGGAAAGGGGTTCGAGATAGTTACCATGGGAAGAACGGAAAGAACTTCGTTTTTTCCTTGATTTTGCTCTCTAGCCATCTGCCTGAGAGGAATAGGACGATGCCTATTTCGTCTTTTAGTAGAAATCCCTGGGCCAATCGTCCTCTAAGGTAGGCGTAGATGAAGCCGAAGGCGAGTCCCGCGATCCAGAGCGCGATCATTAGAATATTAACGTCAACACCCAGGGTGGTTCTGACCGTGTAGTACAGGAAGTTGTAGGATAGTCCCCATATGAGGAGGAACAGAATCTCTACTATTAGGCCCATCTGAAGGGCGAGTGAAACCAGCCTCATGATTCTTGTGTCTTGGCTTTTCTGTTTGATTAGTTTTCTGTCGTGTAACCCGAAGACGACACGCTTGCCGAGATTTGCGCCGCCGCGGAAGGCTAGAAGAACCATGAATCCTCCCAAGGACAGTGGATTATCAAGAGTAAAGAGCCCCGCGATGCCCACAGCCAGCCAGACGACTGTGTAAATTATTCCATAGAGTTTCGAGTGGCGTTGCTCGAATTCTTCTTCCAGCCCTAAGGCTTTTCTTGTGAACTGCGCGAACCTGTGTTGGAAGAAGGTTCCCATCATTATTGCGATGTTCATTATGATGAATGGTATCAAGGTTATGTACGCCAGGATTAGACTTAAGGTGATTTCCATTCCCGCTAACCCCGCCTTTTTCTTTTTATTCTACATGTAAATTAATCCGCATCTTCTGATTTATTCTCTACGGATTCAAAAAATAAATTATTGTTCGTTGAAATAAAAGAAAATTCTTGAAAAATTTCAATTTTATAAAAGACTTATAAAAAATTTTAAGACCATAAGAAAGGAGGATTACCGAGCGATGGACAACTGCGTGATGTGGGGAATCCCCAGCCCACAAAAAATGAAAAGAGGGTTGAGTTATATGCTTATTATGTCAGGTTCTATAGGAGTTTTCGGGAGGACCTCGTTTCCGTCTTCCTTTATCCAGACGGGTGCCTCAAGCCTCATGCCGCCCACGCCGGGCCTATTCAGAACCACCGCCGCGATCTCCACCATACCTGGCTCGAACTCCATCTTGTTCCATGGCTCCATGTCTACAATGAGAGGGTAGGATTCATTCCCAACGCCGCCTATTCCGTGGCCGAAGCCGAAGAGAATGTCGTTTGCGTATCCGTGCTTTTCGGCGACGCTCATAACGCTTTTGGCGACGTCTCCTATGTTTGCCCCTGGCTGCATCTCATCTATGAGGGTGTAGCACGCTTCAACGTAGGCGTCTGAGAGCTTCTTCTGCTCCTCTGAGGGTTGCCCCATGAAGTAGTTGTGGGAAAGGTCGCCGTAGTAGAGGCGGTACATGGAGTGCAGGTCAACGAGAACGTTGTCTCCCGGCTGGATTATCTTGTCTGTCGCCGGGGTGCACCCGCCGAGAGCGTAGGCGGTTCTGTAGCCTGACGCTATCTCCTGGCCTCCGGTAAAAGTCCAGCTCCAGTCGCTTCCCGCTCTCCTCATGGCGTACTCCGCTATACCCGCAACCTCCGTCTCAGTCATTCCAACCTCGAGAGAATCCCTGACGGCGGCTTGCCCCACGTCGGTGATTTCTGAGGCTCTCCTCAGGAGCTTAATCTCCTCAGGCTCCTTGAACAGGGTTATGTAGTCTATCATTGGAGCGGCGTTCTTAAACTCGGCGTCGGGAAGGAGTTCTTTCAGTTTGTCGTACTCGCTTGCCAGGATGTGCCCGGAGGCGATGATCCACTCCTGACCGTACTCTACGCCTATCCTGCCCTTCTCGTATCCGAGGCTTTTAATCGACTCCGCCAACTGGGGCTCTAGGTACATTCCCTCTACGGGACCCCATGGTTTAACGTTTTTGATCCAGCTGTCGTCCTTAACTCTCTCAACGTCGAGCAGCTGCGTGTAGATTTCCGGTTCACCCTCTAAAGGAATTATGATTGCGCTTCTCCAGGGGATGAATGCTCCTGAAACGTAGCCGAGGGTTTTGAGCCTCGTACCCACGATGACATCTATTTCCTCTTCTTCCATCTTATTCCTAATCTTCCTCAACCTTGCCTCGAAATTAATGCTAACAGGTGTACTCAAAACAATCTCCTCTCAAACAATTCTTCAGTACCCTAACAACCCCTCCAGATATAAGCTTGACGGAAAGTCGAGAAAAATTGGCGGTGGAACACCAGTTAAGCATCCTTAGCCTCCAAATGGAGCCGCCCGCGGGATTTCCCCTGCCCAGGGAGGAAAATTAGCGTGCAAGAACG
>JAUQYY010000043.1 GCA_030587505.1 Candidatus Sigynarchaeota archaeon | reverse complement strand
CCGACCTAATCGCCGCGATCTCAGACGCGCTGGGAGGAGTGCCTATACCAGACCTTCCCATCGTGGCAGCCGCACCCGAATACATGGAACAGAAAGCCACAATCGACGCAATCTTCGCCCTAGCGTTTGGACTGTTCACCTACGTCAATCCCGTGCCCACCGTCACGGGTGGACCCAAGCTGGTCAAACTCCTAACCGAAGACTTGGAGGGAATCACAGGTGGGCTGCTCAATGTCGAAAAGGACCCCGTAAAGGCCGCAGACATTATCCTGGACCAAATAGAAAAGAAGAGGAAAAAACTCGGCATCTAACACTCCACAGAGCCATAACCCACCCTTTTTAATAGACTTGCACTGGCAAAGGCAAAAAAGATTGTTAGGAGTGAAGGAAAAAAGAGAATGGTGAAAAGAATGGTGAAAAAAGATGGAGGCAGGTAAGGAGCAGAAAAGTGGTGAAGATCTGGTTGGGCGTGTACTGAGGATGGCTGACCTAGTGAACTACCAGGAGGGTGCTGTGGTCAGCAGAACGATAATTAACAAGAAGACGGGAACCGTGACCATATTCGCGTTTGACGAGGGAGAAGGGCTGAGTGAGCACACAGTTCCCTTTGACGCCCTCGTTTACATCCTCGACGGCGAGGCGGAAATCATTATCTCCGGCAAATCACTCAGAGCGAAGGAGGGAGAAATGGTCATCATGCCAGCCAACGAACCTCACTCCCTGAAAGCAGTGAAAAGGTTCAAAATGAGCCTCACTATGATAAGGTCTTGAGAGGGAGTAGCCTCATCCAAAATTCGCTGTTTGCTGCGCACCCGCCTCCCTGCCAGAGCTTCGCAGGGTTAAGCAAGATTTAAATAACGGGTTGGAGGAGCGTTCTACATACTTGTTTAAACGTGTTCTGAGAAAGGGGTGTAAGAAATTGTCGGAAGATATTGTAATTGTTAAGAGAGAACCGCCCTTGGCTTGGGTCATTATGAACAGGCCCAAGGCCAACGCGTTGAACGTAGCCCTGATTAACGCGCTTGACAAGGCTTTTGACGACCTCTGGTTCGACCAGGAAGTCCACGTGGTTATCCTGATGGGCGCTGGTGAAAAGTTCTTCTCAGCCGGAGCCGATCTCAAGGAGCCTCCGACACTGACCCTCGGTGTTCCCGCAGCGGTGGCTCAGATGGACACCGCTCTTCTCATGGCCAAGCTAACAACGAAGATTGAAAGGTTTCCAAAGATTGTGATTGCAGCGATTAGAGGATACGCCTTGGGTGGGGGATGCGAACTCGCGTGCGCCTGTGACTTCAGGATCGCCGCTGAGGGTTCACGGCTGGGTCAACCGGAAGTGGAGCGTGGAATAATACCCGGCTGGGGCGGTACCATGAGGCTGCCCAGACTAATAGGACTCGCCAAGGCCAAGGAGCTCATACTCTCGGGTGAACCGGTGGACGCCCAGGAGGCGTACAGGATTGGACTGGTGAACAAGGTACTCTCGTTCGAGAATTTCGAGGAGGAGGTAAAGGAGTACGCTCTGAAGCTTGCGAAGGGTCCACCAATCGCTCAGAGAGTTGCGAAGTACGCGCTGAACTTCGGAACCCAGGGCCCACTGGACGCCGGGCTGATATTCGAAGGAGCACTCGCAACCATAGCAACGATAAGTGAGGACGCCAAGGAGGGCGTAATGGCCTTCCTCGAAAAGAGAGAACCCAAATTCAAGGGCGCATAAGACCCAAGAACTTTCACAAAACCGATTAAAACTTTCTCTTTTTTAACTGTTTTTAACCATTGAATACTCTGATTAGATTTACTTTTGACGCGTGGTCTGTGGGTTCTTCAACCAAGGCTCTCACTAATGGTTTTGGATTCGCTACCTATCGGCAGCCTATTTGTCCATGTTTATTGGCTCTTGCCACCTCTTCTGACCGCTTCGCTGAGTGTGGCTACAACCAGCTTAGAACTCGCTTGCCTGTAGGCGGATAATTCCGGGTAAATCAACTCTGCGAGTTCCTTCATTTTCTTCTTTTCCATGGTGACGAAGATGTCAGCCTCAACATAGGCAGAGGCGAGAATTGAGCAGTCAATGTAGTCCCTGTGATGTCTGTAAACGAATGTTGCAACGGTATCTATTTCCGGCGAGTAAAACGGAACTATCCTAAGAGTTTCCCCTCTCGTGACTAGGTTTAACCCCTTCTTGAACTCTTCGAGCACATCCTGCCTCTTTTTCGAAATCCTCAGGATGATCCACTTCGCTTCTAGGATGCTCAGAGAATTCACGAGCAGCTCAGCCTCCTTGGAAAGGTGGAGCAACTGCTCCTTAAAACCAGGAACGTCCACATCCACCCCGAAGACGGGAAGCAGAAAACTAGTGTCCAGCAGGACCTTCATACACTTGGCCTCTCTTCCAGCTCTCTGCGGAAGTCTTCCCTGAGTTTTTTGAGTTCGTTAACTGAAACCTTAACCTTGCATGGACTGCTTAGGATCTCCTCAAGGGTGGGAACCTTCCTTATGACTATTTCTCCGGGACGCCCTGAAATTACGACCATGTCTCCAGGCTTTATGCCAGCGGCTTCCCTCTCAGCCTTCCTCAGAACAATCTCTCCCCTTTTACCAACTCTAGCTGTAGATGTCATGTTTCCTTACACCGTAAAAGCACTGCATTTCGGAATATTTAAGTTTTTTCAGAATTACTAACAATTGGAATATTTTACGGAAAAAATGTTAATTGCAGAATTATTTTCACCTTCGTGGATTACACCCGATTAGGCTTCTTTGTGGGAGAAGGGAAAACCTGTTACCGGAAATAATCGAGAATTTTGTGATTGTGGCTATGGCAGTGTGGAGGTGTATTCAAGCGTGGCTGTTGCCTTTTAAGGGTCGGGGGAAACTTTTACGTCATTTGGTGTTTTAACAACGAAAAGGTTAGTGAAAACGGAATAGAATAGTAGGACCGAATAGTGGGAGTCTCCAGAGTTTGGAGCCCCAGCCGTGCTTCTGTCCTTACCCAATTTGTTAAAGCTTGGGTTTTGGCGGTTCAATTGATAGATTTAAAAAGTTTCGCGTAGCGATAATATTAAGATTTCCGTGTTTCTCGTGCGGGTGTTGTGGAATGGTGGAGTCGCGTTGGGTTGGAGAGTTTGATGATGTCGACCTGTCTAGGGAAGAGGTTTTCCACCTGATCGAAGAGGGACTCTGGGCTCTAGGGTTCATGATTGTCGAGAAGGACGGAGAAAACGGGAGAATGGTCACTAGGCTGAAATCGTCCTATGCAGACTCCTTCGGCTCGGTTGCGTTTAAGAAGAATCAGAAGCAGGTTTCAATAAGTGTGAGTTACGAAATCATCACGCCGGAACTGATGGAACCACCACCAGACGAGAAAATCGTGGAAAACGAAAAAACAAAGCTCGAAGACTCATGGAAAAACCTCATCAGAATGATTGACTCCCTGTTCTCCAGCGGATTCATCCCGCTCCTCGAAATAACAATCAACTCCTGCCCCAACTGCGGGAGAGAAATAGACTGGGACTCGAACTTCTGCAAGTACTGCGGACACAAAGTAAGATAAAACGAATGAACCTGATCAACCGCAACAACAAGAAGCCTTTTCTATCTTCTATTTCTGAAACATCGAAAAGAGCGTAAAAATTATCCACCTAACGGCTTTCCCAAATACGGGGTGCCAGCAACGAAGCGGACACCGCATCTATGCCCACTGGAGGAGACTCAAGAGAAAAGGAGATGTACGCGGTTGGTGGATGTTTGCGAAAATTTTTTAATTTCA
>JAUQYY010000049.1 GCA_030587505.1 Candidatus Sigynarchaeota archaeon | reverse complement strand
CAATAAAAATTACATTTTTTCTATTAATTAATCTACCTCAAACATGAACTCACTCTGTACCTGCCCCACTAAAGCTACCCGATTCATTCCGAGAAAATAAACACAACCCGGGGACGTTCTCATGTGAAACCTTTAACAAGCCGATTGAGCGGAAACCTTTTTTTGAAAAGAGTTATTACCCCTCAGAACTATTAGTGAGTGATGAGTCTTTAGGTGAAGAGCTTTGATTACCGACGAAGAAATCGAGAAAATCAGAAGGATGAGTAAAGAGGAGAAGATGGATTACTTGGAGAGCAGGATCGAGGAAATGCTCTCCGAAATGCCCGAAGAAGATAAGGAGGCTATGATGTCAGCGGGCCCCATGATGATGGAGAAGCTGCTCAGCGACGAGGGCATGGAACTCATGGAGCAAATGTTTTCCTCAATCACGGAGGAAGACATTCCTGAAGCGGAAAAACTGGCGCAGTCCACGGAGGAGGGCGAACCGGCGGACATAGGGCGGCTCGTAAGCGCGAGCATGGAGCTGGTCGGAAGGATAATGGAGCGGATGATGTCTGAGGAGGGCTTCGAACTCCTAGGAAGGATGATGGAGCTTATGGGTGACCCAGAAAAAATGGAAATTTTCACGAATCTGTCACAGGAGTCGCAGGAGAAGCTGAGAGACATCAGAAGACTCAGCCTGGAGATAATGAGCGAACTGAGCCCTGAGGACTACGCCGAGTTGACACGGAGAATTCAGAAAATCTACGATAAATACGCGAGGTGATGGGTGCGCAAACCAACGGTGGATTTAAGGGTGACCCTTTTCTCAAGCGACTGTAGTTCTTGTCGAAGTATTGTGGGGGTGCTTTTTCCTGTTTCTTTTTGGAGTGTTTTGCTTCTTGTTGAACTCTGTATGGGAGTGGACGGTCTTCTTCGTGCTAGTGACTTGGATTCTACTGATCGGAATAGAAATGCTTCTTAAACGCAGCACAGTAGAGGTTTAAATAGCAGCACCAAGGAATAGTCATTCATCCCTTCTATCGTTCTCCCAATAGGTTGAGAAAACATCTGAATCCCTTTTTGAAGGGGTGGTGGAAATGATGAGTTCGCTGGAAGGAGGGATAAATCCTAGAGTTACTCTGGTTGGCGGTGTGTTTGCGGTTGCGTCGATGATAGTTTGGGTTACAACTACGGTCGGCGGGGCTTGTTTGTACACCGTGCTTCCTGTGAGACCCCTGCTTGTTGCTTGGCTTCCCGTACCTTTTCCGGTGGTTCCGGTTGTCAACACGGGGTACTCTCCGTGGTACATGTACGTGAGTGAGCTTGGCATAGGCCCCACGGCGTCTATGGTTAACGCTGGCTGGATCGTTGCCGGCATCCTGGTGGTTCCCTTGTTTCCCGCTCTTTGGGGACTCTTCAGAGAATCCGTCCCTGCGAGGGTTGGGATAGTGTTTGGGGTGGTTGGCTTCGCCTCCATGATTGGTGTGGGTCTTCACCCTATGGTCGTGTCTCCGCTACACATCGTGTTCGGTACGGTTTCCTACGTAGGTACGAGCGTCGGAGTTTTTCTTCTGAGCTACGTCATGCTGAAGACCAGGTTTTTCTCGAATACTGTTTCGGCGATTGGATTTGCCTATGTTTCCGCTGGTTGGATTTACCTGTTTACAGGCTTAACGATATTTGAGTGGAGCGCCCTCCTCATAAGTCATCTCTGGGTCCTATCTGTGGGGGTACAAATGATTCTAAACGCGGGGCAGAGGTTTAAGCCGGGGATTTATGCTGATTCTTGCTCCGTGAGTTTTGGATAGTAGTATAGGATGATGATGCAAATGAGGACGCTTATCAGGGATGCGGTGTAGGTTTCTGGAGGGAGGTTGAAGGCCCAGTAGAAGAACACTAGGACCGTGTTAATGGCTGCGTACAGAACCGTGAACCTTAACCCGAATGTGTAGGCGTAAATCTTCATTCCCAAGACGCCGTTGGCGATGGCCAGGTTGAAGAAGCTCGTAACGCCGAGAACAGCCGCCACGAATGGAAAGCTCTCACTCAACTGGAAGGGAATCAAAACCGCGTAAAAAAGCACGGAAAGGGGGAGTAATAGACCCGAATCGTGTAAACCCAGGAGCAGGAAGAGCAGAGCCCAGTGGGGAGCCTTAAGAGTCAAAACCGCAAACATGTTCAAGAGAATGGAAATCTCCAGTATGCTCAGAATGGTTAGAGCGATGTAAAGAAGGCCGATGAGAGTCATTCCGAGAGGTCTTGCAACACTCTCACTAATTTCAAACAACTCCTTTTTTTCTCTTCGAATCTTTGAGGGCGTCACACGGGTGGTTGTTTTGGTTTCGTTGTACTAGCCTTGGGAGCCGCGGCTCTTATTTGTACTCATTCTAATGGCGAGGAATCTGCGGATTTTGACTTCTCCCAGGAAACCCTGCCGGGTGAGGATTCTGCAAATTCGCCTCAGAACGTGGGGCTCAACGCCAAGCTCCGAAGCCCTGCCCGCTAGGTCTACGAATCCCCTCTCGTTGAGGTCTTCTCTCAGGAGCTTGACCAGCGGCTCTTCCAGGTACACGACATCCGAGCACAATCCGAAGTAGAGCAGACCTCTGGTGCTGGCTTGCCTCACCGTTCGACGTAGAATATCCTTGACAACCCAC
>JAUQYY010000030.1 GCA_030587505.1 Candidatus Sigynarchaeota archaeon | reverse complement strand
TCCTCTAAACTGTGAGTGGTTCACTCCACTCTGACCTTCATCAGTATTTCTCCTACGCCGCCGTTTTCTACTCCCACATCCATGCACTTGATGCTGTCAATCATTATTTCGCTGGGGTCGAGCCCCGAGGCTACACGGTCGAAGATGACGTATCCGAGTGTGGCCAGGGGTCCAAGGGCGTAGAGGCACGGGTTTTCACACGATTCTTCTTTTATCATGCCTCCAGCCACTCGGAAAACGATTCTGTCTCCCACCTTGTGGAAGAGGCAGTTCCTCGTTTTCACAACCTCGGCGACTATCTTTCTGTTGTACAGGGCTGGGCTGTTCTCAATCATTTTGACGGCTTTAGGGTCCTTTTTCATCATCTCGACCTGCTCGTCTGTGAGGCCGAGAGCCCTCTGATTTGCTTTCCATAAATACTCCAAATCTTTACTCACAACGTTTCACACTCCTGTTGACCCTTTTCCCAGGTTCATCTGTTGTTTTATCCTCTGTATTATCTTTTCTGGTTTAAGGTTTTTCAGTTTTGGAAAACTTTCGAATGGTTTAGTGCCTAGAATACGCGGTGGGTTGGAACGTGTTAATTATAAACAAAAAAAGGGGATGTGAGTTGCTCTCGCCCCAGTTGGGACGGTTTTGTAACCGTAACCGTAGCTGGGTTCGCCTATTGAGTTGAGGAAACTTTTGCTGTGTTAGTATCTTTTTTGTATTCTTGCTATCTTCCACCCCACGCTGCCCGCTTGGGCGACCTCTTCCGGCGTTAGGAGTTCCACGTCTCTTATGGGTATGTTCAGTTTTTCTTCGACTTTTTTCTTCACCTTTCTCTTGAATGCTTCCTTGTCTGTCACTTTTTCCTGCAGGTATCCTGTTCTTATGATTAGGTCGTCTTGGCTTTCGGGGTGTGTTCTAACCACCTGGCACGCCATTGCTCCGCCCGGCCCGATTTCAGGTATCTCGTAGAGCGCCTCCTCCACCATCTGTGGGAGTATTATCTTATCCTTCACGGTAACCCTGTCCGACTCCCTGCCCAGAATTGTTATCGAGAGGTGTGTTGTGCCACAAACGCAGGGCTCGTAGTCCATTTTTGTGTAGTCTTCCATTCTCCACCTTATGTGCGGCACCGCGTGGTTGTGCAGCGGTGTGATCACCCAGTCTCCCACCTCGTCGGGTTCGATTGGCTCACCCGTTTTCATATCCACGTGCTCTATTAGGTGTATGTCCTCCCATACGTGTGTTTTTGCTCCTCCTCCGTCTAGGCAGCCTATCAGCGGAACCATCGTGTCGCCGAGGACGCTCATGTTCAGGACCGCCCTTAAGCCGAAGGTTTCCTTCAGCATGTCCCTCGTTGGGGTTGTGAGCGCTGCACCAGCCCAACCTCCAATTACGTTGTCTAACCCAAGGTCCTCTATGGGGTCAAGTTCCTTGGACTTCATGTAGCCCATGAATGCCCAAGCCAGGAATGCTGGGAAGTACATGGCCTTGATTTTTCCCTTGAAGTCCTCCAGATACTGGATCATTTTGTCCATGAACATGGGGAGGGGCAACACATCGTTCCAGAGAATCATTATTCCGGTGTCCAGCAGGTTGTCTGGTCCACGCATCACCTCGAAGCCGCCGTGAAACCTGCCGGCGTTGGCCAAGTATAGGTCACCTGGGCGTAGCTTGTACATCGACCACATGCATCTCATGGTGAGTTCGTGGACCCACTTCCAGTCCTCTTTCGAGAAGGCCCAGTAGGTTGACCTGCCGGTGGTTCCCGTGCTTATGTAGGTGTCTCTAACCCTTTCAAAGGGGAGGGCGAGCACGCCGTAGAAGGGGTCTCCCGTTTTCTCGCGGTAGTCTCGCAGGTCGTCTTTCAGTGTTATGGGAACCTTCTTTTCCCAGTCGTTCCAGTCCTTGATGTCGTCCGGCTTGATTCCAGCCTCCTTGAACCTCTCATGGTAGTAAGGGGCGTTTTCGTAGGCGCGTTTCAACTGTCTTTTCGCTAGTTTGAACTGGAGTTCCCTCAACTCCTTCCTGTCTATGGTTTCCATTTTACGGTTCCAGAACTTCTCATCCCTCTTGGGGAGATCGTTAACATCCCTAAAAATATCCGCCTCCGAAACCACAGTTTACCACCCACTTTTTTCCATTTTTCTCCCTGAATCAGATATATAAGTCTTTACATCGCCCGTTTCAAGGGTTTCCCAAGTGTTTAAAAATAGTTCACTTTTCTGCCCAAAACTTCCCGTTTTTGATACCATCTGAGCTTTCTAATATCACCTATACCTAAGTTTTCGGTCTTATTCGCCCCTAGAGCTAAATTCCCCCTACAAAAAAGCGATATAGGTCTCATTTTCGCTGGCTATGAAAACTTTTCTTCATTTCTTCCGGGAGAAGGAAGCTTGTGACTTTTTAAGAATTTGAATTCTAATTTCTAAGAGTTTAACTGTTGGTAAACACTCGAGGTGGAATTGTAGTAAGTGAAAAAATTGAAGGAAAGTTTTTTGGTTCGGTTTTGCTGTTCTACGCTAGCCCCATTTCTTCGCGTTCTCTCTTTATTAGTTCCCTTCGTAGAATCTTCCCGGAGAGAACTCTCGGAATACTCTCAATGAATTCGACTTCTCTGATCTTCTTGTAGGTGTCTGGTTGTTTCTTCCCGATTATGATTATCTTCTTTAGTCCTATCTTGTCTCTGATGCTCTTGACGACTGGGTAAACGGATTCGTGGACTATCATTGTCTCCTCCTGGGCGTCAGTTACCTGGTACTCCACCTCTCCCTCCCTGAGAATTGGGTTCATGGGGACGAATACTCCTCCGGCCTTGGAGATTCCGAAGCAGGCGATCTCCCACTCGATGCAGTTTGGGGAGAAGAGCATGACTGTGTCGCCCTTCTTTACTCCGATGCAGCGATCGAGTGGCGATTCTGTCCACTGATTCCCCGAACTCTTTGGAGGTGATTTTCTCCGGGTAGAGAAACGCGTGTTTGTCTGGAAATCTCTCGATGGTGTCGTCTAGGATTCCGAAGAAGGGGATTTCCGGATAGTAAATGTGC
>JAUQYY010000008.1 GCA_030587505.1 Candidatus Sigynarchaeota archaeon | reverse complement strand
TGTTGTTGGATATTGTGATGCAGAGGCTGGGAATGGAGTTCGAACAAGGAGACTTCACGAACGAAGAGAAGAAACTGATTTCCGAAAAGTTTGAAAAGCTCACGGCGGAAGACGTGGTAACCAGCGTCTCCCGAAGAAAATGGTACAGCAGCCTCCCGGATGATTGGGCTGCTGGAACCTTCAGACACAAGGCTCAGAGGCTGATAACCGCAAACGTGGCAATCGACAAGAGTAAGGAGATCAGAGACGTTCTCATAACGGGTGACTTTCTGTTCTCCCCTCCGGACGGTTTGGAGAAGGTGACAGAGGCTCTGAAGGGGCTCCCCGCGGAGGACAAGAAAGCCATAGAAGACGCGATAGTCGAAGCCTTCGAGAAGAACAACATAGACTACTCGGGTTTTACCCTCGAAGAGTTCACAAACACGGTGACAGAAGCCGTAAATCTCGCCCTCCAGCAGTTATAACCCGTAGAAACACCCTTCTTGGTTAATGTTATTCGCGGGTTTTCTTGAATTTCATTCCTCCCATTAGGAATGCTTTCTTCCTCCTTTTTAGGGATGTCTAGTGGATGATTCAGGGTGGTGTGTACGGATGGGTAGAAAAGAGGTTGTGATGACCGTTGAAGAGGCCGCCTCAACGGTGAGAGACGGCATGACCATATCTATAGGCGGAATCCTAACGGCGAATCACCCGATGGCGATTATTCGTCGAATCATAAAAAACGGTGTGAAGAACCTGACTGTGGTCGGCTCTCCGGCTGCGGGGCTCGAAATCGACTTGATGATAGGGGCTGGGGTCGTAAGGAAGGTTGCCACAGCCTACGTGGGGGGTGAATCACTCGCACCTATCGGGCCCTTCTTTCGCAGGGCAGCGGTGGAGGGCACAGTTCAGGTGTGGGAGTGTGATGAGGCGATACTGTGTACGGCGCTGAGGGCAGCCGCCGAGGGGCTCCCCTTCCCTCCCGTGGCTGGGAGGCGTCGGAACCTGTCTACCCGAAATTAACCCCGAACTGAAATACTTCGAGGATCCGATAAGAGGCCAGAAACTGCTGGCTGTTCCCGCGATGGAAATCGACGTAGCTATACTCCACGCCTCCTGGGGGGATCCCTACGGGAACATTCAGTACGTGGGCAACACGTACGCAGACATCCTGATGGCCAGAGCAGCAAAGAAGTGCATCTTTCAGGTCGAGAAGGTGGTTTCCAACGAGGAGGTTAAGAGAAACCCTTACCTAACGAAGATAAGCGGTGTCGACGCCGTTGTTCCCGCACCATACGGCTCCCACCCCTTCTCAAGTGATGGGTTCTACGGCCTGGACAAGGAGCACCTCAAGGAGTACGTAGCCGCCGCCAGGGCGAGCGTGAAGGGTGACCCCGAACCCTTCAACCAGTATCTCAGAAAGTACGTGTTGGAACCTGAGTCCCACGAGGACTACCTTGAAAAAATCGGAATAAAAAGACTCCTCTCCCTGTACAAGTACTAGATATGGAAGGTGGTTCCTGTGAGTGATTATGCCGAAGACTACTCGGTTAGAGAGCTTCTCGCGGCGTTCATCTCGCGAGAAATCAGAGACGGGGAAAGAGTGCTGATCGGCGCTAATCTTCCCGCCTGTCGAGCCGGCATTCTCCTCGCCCACCTGACGCACGCGCCGAACATGGAGTGGCTTCAGTTCTACCGCGCCAACTTCACGGATGTGAAGCAGATAGAGAGCTTTGAGTTCGTCACAGACTACTCGGGATTCAAGTACTGTGAAGAGGTGCCGGAGTACGAGCACCTCTGGGACATCATAAGAAAGATTGACGTAAGCTTCTTCGGAGGGCTCCAGATAGACAAATACGGAAACATAAACCTGCTCGGTGTGGGGGGAAAATACCCCAAGCTAATGTTCAGGGGCCCGGGCGCCATCGGGCAGAGCACAATAACCGCCTACGTGAACCGATACTACATCTACACTGAAAGACACCACCCGCTGGTCCTTGTGGACAGGTGCGAGTACGTAACCGCGGTGGGATGGCTGGACGGCGGAGACTCGAGGGAAAGGCTGGGGCTGCCCGGCGGTGGGCCAAAGTATGTCCTCACACCACTGGGCATCATGGATTTCGAGGAAAAAACAAAGAGGATGCGCCTAAAATCGGTGCATCCAGGAGTTTCTGTGGAGGATGTGAAGTCCAACACCGGCTTCGAACTCATAGTTCCAGACGATGTTCCCGAAACAGAACCGCCCACAAGGGAGGAGCTCGAAATACTGAGAACCAGAATAGACAGAGACGGTATTCTAAGAGAATTGTAACCGGGTTAAAAACGGCTTCTCTCAATAAAAAATAAAAGTGGAAGAGAGGTGTGATGCTGTTTCTAAAAGTTGACCTTGTCTAACCCCTTGAGTCCGAGCATCTTTCTGGCTTCGTCGGGGGAGGCGACATCGCGACCCAGCTCATTGACTATTCTGACCATTTTCTCAACGAGTTCGGCGTTGCTCTTCGCGAGTATGCGCTCCTTCTTTACGGGGTCGTATCTCACGTATATGTTGTCTTCCATGCCGACTCTGATGTGTCCTCCCATTATCGCCGCCATGGCTCCGAGGTGGAACTCCCTTGAGTACCCGATTCCTATAACCGACCAGGTGAAGTTCTCCGTTCCGAAGAGTCTTGAGGCCTCGTTGTAGAAGTGCATTTGCTCCATTGGCGTGTTGCCTGTTCCGCCGAGTATGCCCAGAACGAACTGCATGTGCAGGGGAAACTTCAACCACCCGAAGCGGAGCATGGCTGCGGTGTTCCAGATGCCGCTGGTGCTGTAGATCTCAAGCTCGGGTTTCACATCGTTCTCGTACATGGTTTTGACGAACAGTTCGAGGTCCTTGAAGGTGTTCTGGAACACCATCCCCTTGCTCCACTCAACCAGGCCTTTCTCCCAGTCGTATTTCCACTCCTTGATCCTCTCCGCCAGCGGGAATATTGGGAAGTTCATAGACTCGACG
>JAUQYY010000003.1 GCA_030587505.1 Candidatus Sigynarchaeota archaeon | reverse complement strand
ACCCGCGGAACCAGCAGGGGCAACCCCCCCTCTGAAGGCTCCCGAAAGCAGACCCAGGACGCCTCCTCCACCAAGGGCCGCCAGAAGTTTTTCATGGATGTTGCACAATTTTTGTTTTTTATTTCTTTTTTTTATATATTTTGATGATTTTTCCGCTAATTTAACATTGTTAAGCCGGAAATTTTTAGCAAAATCATAAATTTAGCAAAATCATAAAAAATGGAAAAAAATATGCAACAAGGCATCCCCAATTGCATCTGATACGTCACCCTTTACTCATACGCCTTGATGTGTCAGGTTTTGCAGAATCATTTCTTCAAAGAAACTCCAGCCAAACGTGGAGTTGAATAGGCCGAGCAGCAGAATCCCTATGATGAGGGTGATCAGGGTGATGGGTACACCTATCTTTAAGAACTTTTTCCAGCTTAGGGAAATGTTCTCCTCGGCTAGGAGAGAGAACGCGATGATGTTTGGGATTCCTCCTAGAGGTGTGAGGTTGGCTCCCATATTCGCCCCGTAGATTAGTGACCATATGATTAGCCTCTGGGATACGAGGGAGGCGCTTGACACTGATTGTACGACATACAGCAGCGTAGCGGTGACAGAAACATTGTCGAGTATTCCTGAGAGCAGCCCCGAGAAGATTACCAGAATGCTTGATGCACCGTAGCTGTTTCCGATGGAGAGGTAGCCTATTCCCTGACCTAGGCTTCTCAGTATGCCGGTGCTGTTGACGCCGCCGATTATTATAAAGATTCCTATGAAGAAGATTATAAGGGTCCAGTCCACTTTCTGAATGTTGCTCTTAAGCTCCTTAATGTCCGCCACCAGAAACGCTCCAGCGGCAATCATTGCTATGAGGTAGAACGGAACACCCACCAGGCCGCCGACAACGAAACCGGCTATTGTCAGAATCAGGAGGTAAATTGTTTTTCTGAATAATTCTCTGTCCTCTATTACCGAGGAGGGGTCAACCTGCTCCAGCATTGTTCTAATTTCCTGTAGGGTTTTCTTGTCTTTTGGCGGCTGGAACTCCTTCCTGAAATACCAGAGAACGAAAGCGATGCCAATAAGGGATGTTACTAAGGCGAACGGGAAGCCTAGTATTAGAAACGAGGGGTACGAGAGGTAATAGAAGGGGTCATAGTTGTAAAACGAGGTGACGAGAATGTTCACGAAACTGGAAACCGCTGTAGACGCCCCTGCGGTGTTGCTGATGATTACCGCTCCCAGAACGTAGGGAACAGGGTCCCTTTTCAGTGTACGCGTGACCACTATGCTAAGAGCTCCCATGAGTATGAACGCGGGGTCGTTTCCCAAGACCATGCAGAGAAAAAAGGTGATTAAACAGAGGTAGATGAAAAGTCTTTTGAAACTACCCTTGCTGAACTGGACCACTCGGATGGAGATGTACTCGAACAAGCCTGAGCGCTCAGCGATCACGGCGATGATGGTCACCGACACTATAATGAAGATTGTTTCCCACTCGATCATCTCCGCGAAAACCTCGTGGTCGGAAAAGAGGAGTTCGTGGGGTGAGCCGCTGATGAGCATGTTCACGGCGGGAACCCACGAATAAACAACCGAGAAAATCTTACCCGCCCCGAGGGTTGCGGCTGCACCCAAAAAGGCCACCAGCGTCTTGTCAAACCTCTCGGTGACTAGCAAACCGAAGGTTATCACTAGGATTGCCACAAAAACCAGGGTTACGTATGTGGGCACCGGCACTTCCCAAGCGAACGTCATCCTTGCGAAGCCCCTTAAAAATTTCAATTAACTTAATTTTGCTACAATAAATAAAGCTATTCCATCAGTAAGGCGTCATAAAAGTAGTTCGAACAGAGAAAATGCATCATAACTCCTCATGAGGTTTGAGACAGAAATATAAATCCTCGGCTAATTAGCTTATTTCGGGTGAACACCGTTGAGATACGTTGAGCCTGTTTTCCGCCCACCGTCCGAAGCGCGAAGCCTTCTCATCCAGGCAACCATAGGATGCTCCAACAACACGTGTACCTTCTGCGGCTCAAACCTGATAAAAAAATTCGGCATCCGACCCCTAGAAGAAATCGAGGAGGACATACTCGAAGCCCAAACAATCTACGGTGAGGGTGTTCGAAGAGTATTTCTCCTAGACAGCAACGCCCTGTGCATGAAAACCGAAGACCTGCTCGAAATACTCAACCTGCTGTACGCTGTCTTCCCCCACCTGGAAAGAGTAGGATTGTACGCCTGCGCAGCCGACGCCCTCAGAAAACCACTCGAGGACCTCCAAGAACTTCGTAAGGCGGGTCTAAAGATCGCCTACTTGGGCGTGGAATCTGGCGACGACGTAATCTTAGAAAGGGTGCGAAAGGGAGTAAATGCGGAGCAAACTGTTGAAGGCTGCAAAAAGATAATGGATGCGGGCATCACGCTCTCAGTGACGATTATACTGGGTCTGGGGGGAAGGGATAGATGGAGAGAGAACGCCGTGGAAACCGCTAAGGTGCTTAACCGCATCGACCCGCCGTATGTTGGAGCGCTCACGCTCATGGTTGTTCCTGGAACCCCACTCCACAGGGAAGTGATTGAGGGAAAGTTCCAGGTTCTGAACTCACACGAGATACTCCGAGAAATGCGTCTGCTCGTCGAAAACCTCGAACTCACCAACTGTGTTTTCAGAAGCAACCACGCCTCAAACTACTTACCCCTAGGCGGAACCCTACCCCAAGACAAGAAAGCAATACTAGAGGTCATCGACCTAGCGCTGAAAAACTCCCGTAAGGTGCCCCTACGCCCCGAGGAGTTCAGACGCTTATAAAAAGGTTTCAAATCGCCAGAAAACCGCTTTGAGCAAAGTTCCAGGTTTTTCTGTTCCTCCTAGCTGCTGAACCCCTCGGTTAAAGAACCTTAAGCTGAAATCAACAGTGTTTCCTTCTCTTCTCTTTTCACGCGGTTTTTCTTTCTTTCGTTTGCGTCGCCTGTTTGGGTGGCTAGTATCTTCTAAACGTAAGATTAACTCCCGCTTCTTTTAGTCTAAAGATCGTGTTGGGATACGGGTCGATTATCTCCTCTTCTAGGTTCAAGGCTAAGGTGGAGCTGATTTCCCTCAGTTTTTCGAGTATCTGCTCCCTCTCTCGTGCAGGCATGATTCGAGGATCGGTCATGGCTGCGCAGTGAAAATTCACGCCGTGGTCCCAAAGGCTTTGAACAGCCTTGAAGGGGAGTTCGAAGCTCTCGGGCTTTGCGCCCGTCCTCCACGAGAAACCTTCGGGGTTACCAGCCTTGAGTGAGACCCTCACGTAAACCTTTCTGAACTTGCTGATTTGTTCAACGTAGTCTTCATCCATGCCAAGAATCGACCCGTTGGTTTCTAGGATGAATAGGGAGAACTCGGAATCTTCAACGAGTGCTAGGAGCTTAAGCAAATGAGCTTTTCCAAGGGTGGGTTCCGCGCCGGAAATCCTCAGTTTTTTAACTCCCTTTCTTCGAGCGGCCCTAACCAGCCTCTCGAAAGCCTCTATCGGAGAGTAAAAGTTACCATACTTCTCTGGGAAATCGCGGGAATCATCGCTCCAGCAGTAGAAGCACCTGAAATTGCAGCCGACGGTGTATCCACTGGAGATACCCCTGTACACTCTTACAACGTAGAAATCCGTGTATTTCCTCTCATCACCCCTACAGACTATTTTCTCCGTTCTTCTCGCAAGCTCCACAGGGTCGAAGGGGGCAAAATCCTTGGTTATATACCTTGGGTAAACGTATTCGGTGCTCATTCCCTAACGGGAACCTCCCATTTCCGTTATAAAATATTATAACTGACACCTTATTAATCTCACCAAAAAAGCGTCTGAACACTCCCCCTGTACGAAAACCCAAAAACCACTCTCTCTGCGGTTACGCTACTCTTTTTGGCCCTTGATGGAAAAGATTTTTAGATGTAGACCTTTAACTTAAGGTTATCCCCACAGCGCCGCTAACCCATCTAAAAGGGAGGAATTTTTTGAGGCAGGTTCGAGTAGGCATTGTTGGGTGTGGAGCAGCTGCTGCTCACCACTCGGTTGCCTACAGAAAGATAGGTGACAAAGTTGAGCTGGTTGCGGCTTACGACACAAATGAGAAGAGAGCCAAGCGACTAGCAAAGACGTACGGAATGGATGTCTGCGGAGAATACCAGACCCTACTCTCAAGAAGTGATGTCAACGCTGTTATCATTGCTCTTCCACACCATTTCCACTCCGATGCAACCATCGCAGCCTGTGAGGCTGGGAAACACGTGCTGTGCGAAAAACCGATGGCCCCAACCCTTGAGGAGTGCGACGCCATGATCAAGGCAGCGGAGAAGGCTGGAGTAAAACTTGTGATCGCCGAGAACCACCGCTTCCTACCCGCCCACAGGACTGTTCAGGATTACGTGTCGAGAGGAATGATTAGCGACGTTCTCCTCGCCAGAGCCTACGAGGGTGTCTCTGAGATTCCCGACCTGTCTAAAGCCGACCATTGGAAAGGGTCACCCGCACTAGCGGGTGGCGGAGTCTTGATGGATGCCGGTGTGCACCGCTTCTCCGTTTTGAGGCGGCTGTTTGGAGAGGTTGAATCGGTTTACTGCTGGCTCGCAAAACGGGTGGTTAAACTCGAGAACAAGGCCGAGGACAACGCCATGATGTTCCTAAAGTTCGAGAACGGAGCGATAGCAGAGGTTGTGGTGAGCTTCACGGTAATTAGCCCGCCGACGAACAGGCTCGAACTCTACGGAACCGAGGGAACAATCCTTGAGGACCACGTGTGGGAGAAACCTGTTCCAGTATACTCCACCGTGAAGGAGATGGGGACAAGAGGTACCAGTGGTACAGTCCAGAGGTGGAACACCAGCCTTTCCCCGGATACTACTCGATTTCCTTCAGGTATGAGGATGAGCACTTCGTGGACTGCATCCTGAACGACAAAGACCCCGAGTACACCCTGGAGATGGCTAAGGCTGCGGTTGAAACAGTCCTCATGGGTTACCTCTCGGTGAAGAATGGTAGAATCATAACACGCAAAGATTTGGAGAAAGTGGCTTCGAGTAAAGGCACCCGAAGTATAATTGAAGGTCTGGAAAAAGTAAGCATTTAACTCTAATGGAAAAATGAACGGTTTGTGTATTTAAGACTTTTAAAATGTGGAGGTGATTGGATTGACCGGGTTGTTGGATTCCGTGAGAATAAACTCTCTGGTGATTGAAAACAGGATACAGATGGCGCCCATGTCTGTGGGTTACGCTGGGGAGAACGGCGAGGTCACGGACAAGCTGATTAAGCATTATGTTGACCGTGCTGAAAAAACCGGAATAATAATTACCGGGCACGCTTATGTTGAACCCGTTGGGCAGTTCAATAAGGGTCAGCTTGGGATCTTCAGCGATGAGCATGTTCCGGGACTAAGGAAGCTCACTAAGGCGGTGCACGATGTTGGCACGCCGATAGGTGTTCAGATAAGTCATGCGGGAGGGTTAGCGCCCCCTAGCCTCGTGGGGCAGGCGCCGGTGGCACCTTCACTTGTTCCTGGAGCAAAGGAAACACCCATCGTTTTAACGGAGAGCCAAGTAGAGGAACTTGTGGAAAAGTTCGCCCAGGCCGCGGAGAGAGCCGTAAACGCGGAGTTCGACCTCTTAGAGATTCATGGGGCTCACGGCTTCCTTCTGAACCAGTTCTTTTCACCCCTAACAAACAAGAGAGAAGACAGGTACGGAGGCTCCCTCGAGAACAGAATGAGATTCCCCCTACAAGTTGTGACTAGAATCAGAGAGGTTGTGGGAAAGAATTACCCACTGGAGTATCGCCTAGGGTCCGACGATCTCAGCCCCGGAGGCATAACCCTCGAAGAAAGCAAGGTGTTCGCCGAGGAACTCGTGAATGCGGGCATCGACTCTCTAAACGTTTCCGGAGGGCTTTGCGGAGGGCAGCCCTCAAGCCTTAGCGGAGAAGGCTTCTTCGTATCCCACGCAGAGACTATCAAGAAGGCTGTGAACGTCGTCATTGTCGGTGGAGGAGGCATAACAGACCCAGAGTACGCCGACAGGGTAATCAAAGAGGAGCGGGTGGATATGGTTTTCGTCGGAAGAGCTTTCCTAAAAGACCCCAAATGGGCGGCGAACGCCGTAAAGAAACTTAGGGGAGGGTAACAGAAAAATCTCAAGAGAACACCGTACTCTCTTCCCTTACTAACATTAGGAAGCCAGGCGTTAAAACTAGTAAAGATTGGATGATTGTGGAGGAATCGTTTTGAATCCAAGCGAGAAAAATCTTAAGCATATAAAAAACTCTGGCTAAAGAACTCAAGAGAGAAATTTGGGAGTGTTCGAGAAATGAAACTTGTGACCTTTACTGAAAACAACGTAACTCGAATCGGAATCCTCCTCCAAGAGAACAAAATCGTAGACCTAGCCTCAGCCTACAGCTTCTACAGGTCGGAGGAAAAGGATCTGGCTTTCGAGATGCCCGGCGACCTGAAAGAGCTTCTCAGTAGGGGTGGGGAGGGCCTCGAGGTGACGCGTAAAATCTTCCGTTTCGTTGAGAAACGTTACCGGAGCGAGCCTGGAGAGCTAAGCGGTGTCATGTACGACCTTGAAAAGGTTAGGCTGAGGGCGCCCATACTCAATCCCAGAAAAATAGTGTGTCTCGGGCTGAACTACTCGGACCACGCAGAGGAGGCCGGGTTGAAGCCGCCCGATAGGCCGATTCTCTTCTCAAAGCCTCCGACCACGATAATCGGACACGAGGAGCCGGTCGTCTATCCCAAGATTTCGAGCAAGGTGGACTACGAGGTTGAGCTGGCGGTCGTCATTGGCAGGAGGGGGAGAGAGATCCCCGAGGGAAAAGCGTACGACTACGTGGCGGGGTACATGGTGTTCAACGATGTGTCCGCCAG
>JAUQYY010000427.1 GCA_030587505.1 Candidatus Sigynarchaeota archaeon | reverse complement strand
GTGTAATCGATCTTGGGTGCGTCTGTTCTTCCCGCTCCCCTGTTGTCGAACACCAAAACCTTGAAGTGTTTGGAGAACTGCTCAAGGACGTACGGCGGCCACCAGTCCTTGTTCGCCGATAAACCCATAATCATTACGAGGGGAAACCCCTTCCCGTGAATCTCATAGTACATCTTAATATTGCCTATTCTGATCCTAGGCAGCACGGCACACCTCCACTTTCTCGTTCACTACTACATTTTTGCACGAAGATTTAAAACTATTGTACCGCCAGGCCGAGAAGCCTTTCTAGGCAGCCTTCTAATTTTTGATTCTCTGTAAGAGCACCGAAAGCCACATAATTTCTCAGTGTCTTCGATTATAATGTATTTTCAGGGTCTGTTCAAAATCTGGGCTTAAAAAACATGTGATGTGCCTGAATCTTTATCCGTCTTATTGAAAGGGGAGATGGTTTGGTTCCTCTTTAGCTTTTTAGGAACTCTATTACTTCTCTGCAGAATTCTTCCCCGTTCTGTGATATCATTCCGTGCCCCGATTCTTCGAAGGTTACCAGTTTCGTATAATACAAAAAATTTATACTACTATGTAAATACATTGTAACAGCAACCACATCTTCTCATGGTCGGTGAATCCTATGAGTGTTTTCACGGTTAGAATCCCAAGAGAGTTGAAAGAGGGGATGGAGGCGCTCCGTGACGTAAACTGGTCTGAGGTGACAAGGAAGGCGTTCGAGGAGAAAATAAAAAGCGAGGAGATGAAAAGAGCCGCTAAGATGGCAGAGGAGAGAAAAAAGAGCGGCAAAGTCACAGAACGGAGCGGTGTAGAGGAGATCAGGAAATGGAGAGAGGAGAGAAGATAACCGACGCCTCTGTCGCCGTAAAGTGGTACACCCCAGAGGAGGGCACCGATAGGGCCGTTGAACTCATGAATAAACACGTGGAGGGTTTGATCACCCTCACCGTCCCGGTTCTCTTCTACTTTGAGGTTGTTAACGCTCTGAGGTATAAACCCGACTTCAACCCCGATAAACTCAAGCTCGCTACCGCTTCTCTCATGGGCTTACACCTCGAAAAAGTTGGAGTGGATGCGGAAACGCTCACCCTCGCGGTGGAAATAGCATACGAAAAAATGTGACCGTTTACGACGCTGCTTACGTGGCCCTGGCTGTGAGGAGAAACACCATATGCATCACAGCGGACGAGAAAATGCTAAAAAACCTAGCAGGTTCCCGTGGAGAAACTTTAGGACATTTTCGCTAAGCGTTTCTCAGCGGAAGCAGAATCCGTGTGTTCTCTTTTGGAACTGATGAGGCCTTTTGTTTTTTGAACGGCTGTTCTTGGAAAAGCTTTTATCTTCAAACATGGAATCTTTGAACCAACCCACAATTTGGAGAGAGGTTTATGGGTGCGGAGGCAAGGATTGTTAGTTCCATAGTTCAGGAGTATATGAAGAGGACCCCACGCTCCAAGCAGAGGTTCGATGAGGCTTGGAAACTGATGCCTGCGGGGAACACCAGAATAGCGGTGTTCATGATGCCTTATCCCGCCTACATTAGGGGTGCTGAGGGTACACGCATCTGGGACATAGATGGTAACGAGTACGTTGACTTCAATTTCAACATGACGGTTCTGGTCCTCGGCCACAAGCATCCAAAGGTGATGGAGGCTATCCGGAATCAGATTGAGTGCGGCACCTCCTTCGGGGGACCCACCGAGCACGAGGTTGAATTGGCTAAGAGGCTGGTTGAGCGGATACCAAGCGCGGAGATGGTGAGGTTCACTCCTTCGGGAACCGAGGCTGTGCACCAGGCGCTGAGAATGGCTAGGGCCTACACCAAGAAAGACAAGATAATCAAGTGTGAGGGAGCATACCACGGTACGTGGGACGCGGTGGACATCAGCGTTTTTCCCACGCCGGAGGAGCAGGGGCCGCCGGACAACCCGAACAGGGTGCCTTTCAGCAAGGGCATACCCCAAGGGGTGATTGAGAACACTCTGGTTGTGCCCTTTAACAACTATGAACTCATGGAGAAGACCATTAAGGAGAACAAGGACGATTTGGCAGCGGTTCTTTTGGAGCCCATACAGAGAGGCTACCCGCCAAAGGAGGGTTACTTAGAATTCGTGAGGGAAATCACGGAGCAGTACGGGATTCCATTGGTGTTCGATGAGGTTGTGTGCTACAGGGTTGGCCCCGGAGGTGCGCAGGAGTACTACGGGGTAACGCCGGATATCACGTGCTTGGGCAAACTCATCGGAGGTGGCTTTCCCATCGGGGCCTATGTTTCAAGCGAGGAACTCGTGAAACCGTTCTCCTTCGAAACGGAGGAGGGACCCCAGATGTTCTTCTCCGGAACCTTCAACGCCTTTCCACTATCAATGGCGGCGGGAGTCGCCACATTAGACGTTCTAACCCTCGACGTCTACGAGAAGATGAACAGGCTCGGTGAGGAGATGAGAATCGGTCTCTCCGAGATTCTGAGCGACATGAGCATTAACGCCCAGGTTGAGGGTGTCGGATCCTTCTTCCACATCTTCTGGACCACGGAGAAGGTTGTGGACTACCGAACTCTGAAAACCGCTGACACACGGATTCAGAACTACTTCGACCTCGACTCGCTGAACCGTGGCATTTACTACAGGGATCACCCCAACGTCTCCGCGGTAACCACGAGAGACGACGTGGAGAAGGCTCTGGAGGCTGCGCGAGAAACAATAGAACTGTTGAAACCAGTTATAAAAGAGATTTCACCCGAACTGTTTCAGTAACCCGCCCTCTTTTTTCATTTCTTTTTATTCTGCCTTAAGGATGAAGGCTGAAAAGGGTGTGTAGGAGAGTTTCCTTAAATACCTAGAAGTGCGGCTGCTCGAACATATTCTTGGTACTTGAGCACAAGTTTATATCCCCTTCCGGATTCATTTTAAGTAGTAACAATGCTTGAATAATACCAAGTATTAGTTTGCACCTCCCGCTTCGATTTTCTCCTTTTGGAGGCGAATCGGATGGAGAATCCGATAAAAAGCATCATAATAGCTAACACCAACGGGCTCTGCTTGGTCTCCGCCAGTAGCGATCACTTGGACTCCGACCTCGTTACGGGTTTTCTGACGGCTCTCTTCCGGGTCGGTGAGGAGATAGGCGAGTCCGGGTTGGAGTGTGTCACCTTTAAGGACGAGCGAATATACTACCTTCAGAGGGATGGTTTGCTTTCAATCGCCATGGTGTCGAGGGAGATTCCTGAAGTGGTTATCCGGCAGATCCTGGAGGATGTTACGGAGAGTTTTCTTGAGAGGTACGGGCACCTTCTGGGCGACTGGTTTGTGAAGTCCGCCAGTTACTCTGGTTTTAGGGATGAGCTGGAAAAATATCTGGAAAAGCCCCTGCTGGACAGTTTCGTGTACGGTTTCTGGATGAACCTTCACGCCGAGGCTGTGATTCTCTATGATACCGAGAGGGAGAGGGTTCTGTTCTCGTCGCTGCCAGAGGAGTTCGAGTCTAGGAGGCACAGGGCCGTTAGCGGGATGCTCTTCACCTTCGCCAATAGGGTTTCCTCGGACTTTCGCGGGGGCGCGGTTGATGTTGTCGTTCTGAGGGGAGAGAAAAAATGGCTGGTCAACGCGGTTAGGGGGAGAATGAGCCTCCTGGCGGTGTTCAACCGTGAGGGGTTTGACGATTTAACCGTGATTGCGGACGCCGCGAAAAGTATGCTGGAGTCCGTGGTGAGTCTTCTGGGAATAGAAAACGAGCCGTAAGGTGGTTGAGGAATGAGTCTTAAGAGAAAGATGGTCGATGTGATGATGCCGAAGGAGTTCGGAGCCATATCCGGACTGTTCCACGTTGTCGTATTCTCGCTCCAGAAGGCAATCGTGGACCTTGTCGGAGCCAGCGGATTTAAGGAGTACCTCTTTCCAACGATTCAGGAGAAGCTTGGAAACGTGGAGAAGCTGGGTCTGGAGTCGCTCAAGGGTGCAACCATGGACGAATTCGTGAAACGCTTCTCAAACCTACTGAAAAAGTCACTTCTGGTGGGGTCAACGTCCTTCGAAAAGAAGGATGAGGAAACGTATGTTTTCAGGCTCGAGGAGTGCTTTATGGCTAAGGACGCGCACAAGGTGGTGCAGACAAGCGGAATATGCCCCATGGCAATGGTGGTGGCATCCATCCTGCAAGAGTACACGGGGGTTGAAGTGAGCGTGGAGTGGTCGAAGCTGACCCCGAAGGGGAGCGAAACGGAGTTCAAACTAAAGAAGTGAGGCAAGTGTACTGTTCTAAGCAGGTGAAAAAAAGTTACGGTGGTTGTCCCAAGGGGGGATTAATCGGTAGAGCTACGCTCCGCCCCCAGCCAAAAATGAAAGGGTGAGGTGCGCAGCTGCGTCCTCTTTATGTCTCCTTGAAGTATCTCATTACTTCTGCCAGGCATGAGTACGAGCTTTTCACCTTTGTTGGGTCTCCGAAGTATGTTTCGTTCCAGACCACAAAGTGTTCCATTCCCAGCTTAGCGTACTCGTCCAGCTTTTCGATGACCTCCTCGGGGGTGCCCCAGAGGTAAACCTCCTGTACGACTTCCAGGGGGACCTTTTCAATTGCTTCCAGGGCTTCCTTCTTTGAGACCCTTGATGGAACAAAGTGTGTCAGGCCGTAGAAGTCTTTTCCGAACGGATGCTCGTAGCCGTACTTTTCGAACACGGGCGACGGGGCGGAGATTCCCCTGAGCCTGATGATGGGTGCCTGCATTATTCTGAGGCACTCGTCGTGATCCTTGTCAATTATTAGGCTCGCGTAGAGCCCCTTCGTGATCTTGTCGTAGTCTCTGCCCGCCTTTCTAGCCGCTTCCTTGATTATGTCCAGCCGGTTTTTGTAGGCGTCCGGGTCCACCATGAAGGGAAGCCAGCCGTCGGCGTAGGTTCCCACAAGCCTAGCCATCCTTGGCCCAGCGCCTCCAATCCATATGGGTGGCCTGCCCTTGAGTGGTGGGAGTTCAAACACCGCGTCCTTGAGTGTCCAGAATTCCCCCTCGAAGTTTAGCAGCTCGTCTCTCTCGTGGTGCCAGCAGAGGCGGATGATCTTCAGGGCTTCCTCGAGCCTGCTCACGATTCTTTCGTACCTGAGACCGTAGGGCTCCACGTTTTCCTTTTCCCCCGCCCCTATTCCGAGGATGCACCTGCCGTTGGTTATGTGCTCAAGAGTCGCGTAGCTCTGGGCGAGCATCGCCGGGTGATGCCTGATCGGCTCGGTCACGGAGGAGCCGATGAGAAGCTTGCTCGTCGAGGACGCGGCGAGCGCCATCGAGAGCGTCGTCTCGAAAAAGACGTGGGGACTGACGGCTGTTAAGTTACCAACTATTTCTGGAGTCCAGATGCTCTGAGGGTACCAACCCATGAGGTGGTCCGGGAACCAGATCGAATCGTACCCTCTTTCCTCCATTCTCTTGGCCGTCTCGGGGATGCGGTTTATCGGAGGGAACGCCGGACCTACAGTGCCTATTTTTAACATTCGGTC
>JAUQYY010000423.1 GCA_030587505.1 Candidatus Sigynarchaeota archaeon | reverse complement strand
GTGGTGGTGATTGAGCACAACCTGGACGTGATAAAGGTTGCGGACTGGATCATCGACCTTGGACCCGAAGGCGGAGACGAGGGCGGCTGGATTGTCTGCGAGGGGACACCCGAAGAGGTTGCGCGTGTGCCCTACTCGTACACTGGCCAGGCGTTGAGAAGAGTTTTGGAGGTTGAGGTTAGTGAAGCGGTGGGTTAGAGAGGCTCCCATAGAGCCCGGCGTCTACATCATGAGGAACAAGAGCGGGAAGGTTATCTACGTGGGTAAGGCGCGCAGCCTCAGAAACAGGATCAAATGGTACTTTTCTCCCTCGAGGAGGGGTGAGGCTAAAGACGCCCTAGTGAGAAGCATCGCCAGTGTTGAGTATGTTGTCACAAGCGATGAGACCGAAGCGTTGATTCTTGAGTGCGAATTGATTAAGAGGTACCAGCCGAGGTATAACATCGCCTGGAAGGATTCCAAGTCTTTTCCCTACATTAAGGTGACTGTGAACGAGGAGATTCCCCGCGTTTTCACCACGCGAGAGGTAGTGAACGACGGGGCAAAGTACTTTGGCCCCTACACCCGCTTCAAGAGAGTTAAGGAGAATCTCAGGTACATTCGACGCCTGTTCGGTGTCTGCGGCTCCGAGACCCCCGTGAAGCCGGGAAGCATGAGAAGGCCGTGCCTGGAGTACCAGATAGGCAACTGTTCGGCCCCCTGCACCGGGAGGATTAGCTTAGAGGAGTACAGGAACCGGGTTGAGCAGCTCCTGCTCTTTTTGGCTGGCGAGAGAGAGGAGCTTGTGGAGCAGCTCTACCTAGAAATGGAGAGAGCTTCCAGGGAGCTCAGGTTTGAGGACGCGGCGAGGATAAGGGACAGAATCAAGGGTGTTGAGAGGGCTATCGGCAGGCAGAAGTTCCTGTCCACAGAGTCACGGGACACCGATGTTATAGGCTGCGAGAGGCTCGGCAGGAGGGTGTGCATCCAGCTCCTTTTCGTTCGGGGCGGGAGAATAGTTGAGCGGAAAGACTTCGTCAGGGAGGACGCCGGCGACGCGGAGGACGAGGAGCTGATATCTGGTTTCGTTAAGCAGTTCTACGTCGACGCTGAGGTTCTCCCCCAGAAAATAATTGTTGAGAGAGACTTCGAGGACAGGAGACTCGTGGAGGCATGGCTGGAGAAAAAGAAGGGCGTCCCCGTCCGGATACGCACCCCGATATGCGAGGAAGAGGAGAGACAAGTCAGGTACGCTAAGAGAATAGCTCTCATGCTGCTGAACGAGCGCAGGCTGAAGAGCGAGCTGGAACTGGAGCTGACACTGGAGGCGGTGAGGGAGCTGCAGAGCCTGCTAGAACTGCCTGAGCCCCCTCGCAGGATAGAAGCCTTCGACGTTTCGAACATTATGGGGGAGGACGCCGTTGGTTCCATGATTGTTTTCCAGGACGGAAAGCCGAAGAAGGAGGCTTACCGCAGGTTTAGGGTGAAAACCGTCAGGGGGCCGGATGACCCGAGTATGATGGGGGAGATAGTCTACAGAAGGTACAGGAGGGTTTTGGAGAGGGGTGAGGAGTTACCCAGCCTCGTTCTTGTGGATGGGGGACCCGGACAGCTCGGCGCGGCGGTGAAGAGCCTCAGGTCTCTTGGGTTGACGTTGCCGGTCGTTGGGCTGGCCAAGAGGTTTGAGAACCTTTACACGCCTGGGAGGAGTGAGCCGATCAGCCTTCCCTCTGATTCGAAGGCGTTGTTTCTTCTTCAGAGGGTGAGGGATGAGGCTCACAGGTTCGCCCTCAGTTATCACAGGAAGCTTCGGGAGAAGAAGCTCAGGCAGTCGGTGCTGGACTCCATAGCGGGCGTGGGGAAGAAAAGAAGGAATGAACTTTTGAAGCACTTCGGCTCCGTTGAGAACCTGAAAAAAGCAACGATTGAAGAGATAAGGAGGGTTCCGGGTATAAGTGAGGAGTTGGCGAAAAGGATACACGAACATTTAGCGAATACCAGAATTTGAACAGTCAACGTTTTCATAAAACACTCATCAGAAAGGCCCCAAAGGTCTGCAAAGTCTTTTTACGACTTGAATCGTTGAGAAGACGTTAAAAAGCCGAAATGAGGTTGGAAGACGCGGAGTACGATTACAGCCTTGGTGGGAACACTTATTAAAGTGTATCGCATTCATGTATTTTTGGTGATGTATAATGTCTTCTTTTAAATACAAAGTTAGGGTGCTGAGTGGTTATAGGGTGTCGATTCCGCGGGAAGTGAGGGCGAGGTTTAACGTTAAAATTGGTGACGAGCTTGAAATGGAGGTGAGGGGTGGACAGTTGATTATCTCTCTCACCAAGGAGAGTCCACTCATGATGCTCGCAGGCATAGCCGAGGGGGCGCCCTCAGACATCAGTGGTGATGAACTTCTCCTCGGAGAGCTGAAAAACAAGTCGGGTGGTTGAGTGAGGTTCGTAGACGCTCCTGTTTTCATAAAATGGATGTCCGCCTCCAAAAGAAACCTATCTCTAGAAGCAGCGATCAGCGGGTACATTCTCTACAGAATCGAAAAAATGGAACGGGCTATTACAACAACGCTTGTCAAAGATGAGGTGTTAATCTGGCTTTCCCGTTACAGGGCTAGCGCACTCCCCACCTTCATTAAAGCCCTGAGGTCTCTTTTGTCTTTAGAAATAGTCACACCGAAACTGGAAGACCAAGAGGTTGCTTGCAATACTTTTGGGGAACTTCCTTTGGGTCTATCAGACCTTGTGAGCCTGGCAACCATGAAGCGTCTGAACGTAGAGGAGATATACACTCCGGACAAAGGATTTGAGAAGGGTGGGGTGAGAGTCATTTTCCACGAGCTAGCTCAAAAAGAAGAGTTTGAAAAATTTACAGACTTCTTAAAAACCCAGAACTACCGCCTCAGCTTCTGAAACAAACACCACCAACATCAAACAACAATCCAAGAAGAGGTAAAACCAGAACCACAGCACACCCCGAATACTGGTTCAGTTCGCGTCACCGCCTGACATAAAAGAAGTGTACCATCCCCTCCTCAAACAGAATCTAACAGCACGGATCCCGACCACTCCCCACCTAAATTTTCAGCGACCACAGTAGATGGGGGATTCTTTTGCTTTTTGAAAAAATTAATAACTATCAAAGTTTATACTTTTAATTGGCTGACAATGCTTTGAAGGTGATTTTTTTGTTTGATGATGAGAAGAGAGAGGAGCTGAAGAGTGCTCTTAGAAAGGCGGTTAGCGTTCTTGGGGATATTTCTGAGAGGATAGATGAGGTGACCTCGATACTTTCAAAGGCGCTCTCGCTGGCTGGTTACCGGGAGGAACCCGTGGTCTCCGAGCGGAGTGTTGGGGTCGAGGAGGAGAGTTTCCGCCCCATACCCATAACCTTTGAAAAGAAGGAGGAGAAGGCGGTCGAGGTTTCGTCTGTGATTGCGCGCCCTATAAACAGCAAGTTCAAAACCCTGGAGGAGCTGGTTTCGGAGGGTACCCATATTAAATCCATGTGCGCGGAGCTGGACGCGCTTAAGGACTGGGTGATGGAGCTCTCTCCAACGTACTCGTCCATACTGTACCAGATAAACCAGTGGAGCAGAAAGCTCAAAAACTATCCCTACGACAAGCTCACGGAGCAGGACGGCGGAGAACTGCTGTACGCGATCCATGAGTGGAAGACACGCCTATCCAAGGTGAGCTAGCAGCCAGCACCACGCAGCCTCTCGCAAGAACCTGGGATTACCCTAAGGCTCCAGATTGCCTCCACCATTCTGGAATGCTAATTCGGGTGAACGCAACCATTTTTGCCACTTTTTTCTGAGTCTGGGCGGAGCACCCAGGTGTAGCTGAGTGATAAATCTGTTGAAACCCTTCGGTACGACCCTTAACGTTTTGGAACAAAAAGCTTTTGATTAAAGGTTAATGCCTTTTTATCTCATAACTGTTTTGAGCCATTTTTGAATTTGCTCCTCTTTAAGGTTTGGATTGTAGAGTTGTATGGCGTCATGATATTTCGGTAGTTCGGTTAGTGTTTCAAGTGTGAATTCCAGTTTAAATCTTTTGACTAGGTTATGAAAAGTTTCAGTGTCTAAATGTTCTTTAACCGTGTATCTGCTTGGTTTCGGATCTAGTAGGGAGAGTATGTCCGCTCTGTCTTTTGTTATTTTTCCTCGAAGTTTTTCTACTTTCGCAGGTTCGATTATTGCTCCTTTGGTTTTGAGGTCGTATGCTCTGTCTCTCAAAGCCTTTATTTTGTATAAAAGTAGGAGGGGTTTGCAGGGAATATAACATATAGCATCTTGGCTTAGTTTGACTTCTCTTCGATACCGCCTCTCAGCAGTTAGTGAGTATGGTAACTGTCTTTCAGGGTTTTCATGGAAGCTACTGGGTTTTGGATCCTCAAACGTGCAAGCGTCAATTTCCACGTAGCCAATAACTCTGCCGCTTAGGACTACAGGCTTTCTCGATGTAACCTCCAGTCCTAACTCGTTTCTTGCTATGAACTCGTATCCGTGTGTTCTCTCGTATCGTTCAATTAATTCCTACAGGTGGCGC
>JAUQYY010000400.1 GCA_030587505.1 Candidatus Sigynarchaeota archaeon | reverse complement strand
TGTGTTTTACTCCCGGAGCACCCCACGCATGGTTTAACGCCTCTTTTCAGGTTGATTAGCGCTTCCTTTCCTCCATTTTTTCGTATGAAGTTAATGGCTTCCTTAAGAAGCGTCTGCCCCGGGTGCTTCTCGGTTCTCGGAAGCCTGAGAAGCCCAACAGGTTCAGTGTACCTTTCCTCGGGAATGATGTACAGATTTGTGATGAGTCCATACTTACCCTTCATTTCCACGAAAACCATACCCACTGGTTTACCTTCTTTCCTTGCAATAAAACCCGCATACTTTTCGCCGAGGTTGTCAAAAACTTCACCGAGAGGTTGAGTTCCACGGGTCCGTCGCCGCTGGCTGGAGATAATCCGGACAAGGAGATACTGGAACGCATGCTGGCGGTCAGAGACACTGTTGCAGACACGCGTTTACGGGAACTGGTTGGGAAGGAGAGGCAGGTCACCGAGAGAGGAAACGTTTACGACGAGATAATACCGAAGGAGAAGTTTGAGGGAAGACTGACAGCCTACCTTGAAGACGAATTTGAACGCCACAGAATCCTTCGCTTAATGAGGAAACAGCCGATTTCGGTTAGAGAGCTCTCCGAGCGGTTGGGTTTGAGTCCCGACAGGGTGCTCCGCCACATCTCGGTCATGCGGCGGAAAAACCTGGTGGCGGTTGACAGAATCGAAGGAAGGTCACCCCTCTATACTGCGCTGGAGGTGAGGTGATGGAGGATAAGGTAGGAGCGGTGCTGGTTGTTGGTGGTGAAATATCAGGGATTCAGGCTTCACTCGACCTAGCGGATTCGGGTTTCAGAGTCTACCCGATGGATGAATCCCCCTCCATAGGGGGAGTTATGGCCCAGCTCGATAAGACCTTTCCCACAAACGACTGCGCCATGTGCATTCTGTCCCCAAAGCTTGTTGGCTCGGGAAGACACCCCAATATTCAACTCTTAACAAACTCAACTATAAAGAAGGTGGAAGGGAAGGCAGGGCACTTCAGAGTAACGGTTACCAAGAGGCCTAGGCGTGTTAACGAGGAGAAGTGTACGGGTTGTGGTGTCTGCGCCCAGCGGTGCCCGGTGGAGGCTATCGACGAGTTCAATGAGGGGTTGGGCGATAGGGGAGGAATATACGTGAAGTATCTCTAGGCGGTTCCTCTTGTTTACGTAATTGACAGGGACAAGTGCATCGGGTGCGGGATATGCAGTGAAGTGTGCAGGGCTCAAGCGATTGAGTACACGACCAGAAGGAAGAGGAAATAACCCTGGATGTGGGTTCCATTATTCTTTCGCCGGGTTTTGACGAGTTTGAGCCGGAGGAGCTTCAAGAATATGGTTATGGGCGTTTCCCCAACGTGGTGACGAGCATCGAGTTTGAACGCATACTGAGCGCTTCCAGCCCCTACAGTGGCTTGGTTATCCGCCCCTACGACGGGGAGATTCCCAAGAAGATCGCGTTCATCCGGTGTGTGGGTTCCCGGGACGGGAGGCTTGGAAACAGCTACTGCTCCGCGGTGTGTTGCATGTTCTCCATCAAGGAGGCGGTCATAGCGAGGAGCACACCCAGAATGACCTTGACTGCACCTTTTTCTTCATAGATATGCGCTGCTACGGGAGGAAGTGAGTAAGATCCCCGGGTCGGAGAAGCTCATGCTCTGCTTCCAGTGCGGCACTTACATCGCGGACTGCCCCATAGGGCGTCACGTAGAGGAGTACAACCCGAGAATGATAGCTATGATGGCGAAGCTTGGTCTGAAGGATGAACTCTTCTCGGGGGATTTGCTGTGGCTCTGTACCCATTTTTACACATGTTTGGAGAGATGCCCCCAGAACGTCAAGCTGGCGGAGATCATCTCCAACCTGAGGAGTGTTGTGGTTAGGGAGGGTTTCCTGCACCACGACTTCAGGAAGGTTATCGAAGCCCTGGCCGAACACGGCTACATTTACGAGATGACAGACTTCATAGAAGAGGAGAGGGAGTTCCAGGACCCGCCCCCCGTACCCAAGGCCAACACCGAGGAGATTAGAAGGATAATGAAGGAAACCGGGCTCGACAATCTTGCTGGGATAGAGCTTAAGGAGGAGTGAAAGGGTGAAGTACGCGTTTTCTGTGGGTTGCACGACTCTGGCTAGGCTTCCGGGCTACGAGATTTCGTTCAGAAGGGTCGCCGAGGCTCTGGGCATAGAGCTGGTCGACATAGAGGGCTCCGGGTGCTGCGGAACAACCCATCTTAGGTCCATTGATTGAAGGACAGGCCTCGCTCTTGCCGCCCGGAACATATCGATAGCTGAGGACATGGGACTTGACATTTTCACCATTTGCAACGGCTGGCACCGAAGTCCTCACAGACGTGAACAAGACCCTCAAGGAGGACGACGCCCTCAGGGACGACGTGAACACCATTCTCTCGAAGGTGGACCACGAATTCGGGGGAAAGGTTGAAGTTAAACACTTTGTCAGAGCGTTCATAGAGGACATCGGAATCGAAAAGATTAGGGCCCGTGTTACAAACGCCCTGAATGGTTTGAGGGTGGCTGCGCACTACGGTTGCCACCTGTCGAAACCCTTCGAATTGATGAATTTTGACGACCCGGAGGACCCATCGTCCCTAGACGAGTTGGTTAACCTGACCGGGTCGGTCGGCGTGGATTACCCGGGTAAGCTGGACTGCTGCACCGCCCCGCTGCTCACGCTCAGACGCAGAAACGAGTTGGCCGTTTCAATCGCGAGGGAGAAGCTTTCAACGGTGAAGAGGTACGCTGACATAATGGTTACCGTTTGCCCGTTCTGCTACCTGATGTACGAGCAGAGCCACTCCTCCAAACGAGTCGTACGATAGCCCCGTTGTTCACTACCCCCAGCTCCTAGGCCTGGCGATGGGAATAAACTCCCAAGAGCTTGCCCTAGACGAAAACCGCATAGACCCGTCGATAATCAAGTACTTCATAAAATAAAACCTCCTAGACTCGTTACTCTCTTGGAAGCGGTGATGCGGAGTAGTCTGGCCTCGCTTCGAAAAGAGGCGTAGAGGGTTTTTCCGAATCGGAGCCCTGTGCTGGAAACGAGGCCGAACACTTCTAAATCACCAAGGGAAGCGAGACCGATAAAACCCGCTTCGTGCGGGAAGCGGAGCGAATCTCTGCGTATTGGCTATGGGAACAATCAGAAATAATAAAAAAGGAATATGGCCTACGTTTATGGGTATCTCCCCGGAATAATGGATGGGAAGTGTAACTTTTATGGCTGAGTCCGAGACTGAAAAACTCGTTGTGGAGACGGAAAGCCTTGATTCTTCTTTTGTGAGAAAGATACTCAAGCACCCTGGCGGGGAGCAGATTCTTGTGTGCTTCCAGTGCGGCGTGTGCACTTCCAGCTGCCCTCTCCGGTTGATAAGCCCCGAGTACAACCCGAGGAGAATAGTGAAGGAAGCCCTGCTCGGCATGAAGGACCTGGTGCTTTCCAGCGATTTCATCTGGTTCTGCGCGGATTGCAACGCCTGCACCGAGAGGTGCCCCCAGGGCGTTAACCCGTCAGAGGTGATGAAGGCGATCAAGAACATAGCCGTTGAGGAGGGAATCGCTCCACCCGCGGTTAAGAAAATCGTGGAGAACATCGAGGAGCACGGAAGACTCTACCCCATAGAGGATTTCACCCAGGAGGAGAGGGAGATGCTCGACCTACCAGAAATCGAACCCGATGTGGAGGTCTTCAAGATTAACAAGAAAAAGCTGCTCGGTGAAAAGACTTGAGTGAGTTTGCACTGTTTCTGGGCTGCACCATCCCCGTGAGGTGCCTCGGCTACGAGGCTTCCACAAGAAGGATTGCTGAAGAACTCGGAATCAAGCTCGTCGACTTAAACTTTTCCTGCTGCGGCTACCCCCTAAAACACGTCGACGTCGTAACCGCTAGGTCGATGGCCGCGGCGAACCTCGCCCTGGCGGAGTCAAAGGGACTCAACATACTCACCATCTGCAGCGCCTGCTCCGGGACGCTCACCGACGCCAAGTTTAATCTGGAGAACGACCCCTCTGCGGAGAAGGTTAAAAAGGAGCTTGAAAAGCAGGGAATAAGCTACAAGGGAGGAATCTGGGTTAAGCACTTTGTAAGGTACCTCTACGAGGACTACGGAGTCGACAGGATAAAAGAACACGTGAAGGTCCCTCTAAAGAATCTTAGGATAGCCATACACCACGGCTGCCACTATCTGAGACCGTCCGAAATATACGACGAGTTCGATGACCCCGAACACCCCAAGAGTGTGAGAGAGATCGTTGAGGCGCTCGGCGCAACCGTCGTTGACTACGCTGGTGAACTCGACTGCTGCGGAGGCGGAACGATAGCCTTCAACCAGAAGCTGGGAGCCGCCCTGGCTAAGAAGAAGCTCGACAACGTCAAGAGAGCGGGTGCGGACGCCATAGTTCTGTTCTGCCCGTTCTGCGCAATAATGTACGATGGACACCAGAGGTTCATCGAGGAGCAGTTCAAGAGCGGACCCTACAACATTCCGGTTCTATTCCTTCCCCAGCTAATGGGCCTGGCGTTCGGCATAGACCCATCGGAGCTGGGGTTCGAGTACAACGCGGTGGACGTGCAACCCCTACTTGAAAAGATTGGTGAGAGGAAATGATTGGAGTCTTCATATGTGAGTGTGGAGGAAACATAGGAGACGTCGTTGATGTTAATGAAGTGAAGGAATCTATTCAGAAGATTCCAGACGTCAAAACCGTGAGGATTGAAAGGTTCCTCTGCTCCAAACTGGGTTTAAAAAGGATAATCGACTCGGTGAAAAAACTCGACCTGGACAGGGTGGTTGTGGCTTCGTGCTCACCCCACATGCACGAGGAAACCTTCAGAGAAACCATCGCCGAGGCGGGGCTCAACCCCTACCTGCTTGTGCACACAAACATAAGAGAGCAGGACTCGTGGGTGACCAAGGATAAGAGGAAGGCAACAGAGAAAGCGATAGCAATAATAACGGGAGCAGTAAACCGCGTGAGAAAGCTTCAGCCACTCAAGGAGACTAGGGTTGAAATCTCAAGGGACGCCATGGTCATCGGCGGGGGAATAGCCGGCATAACAGCCGCCCTCCAACTGTCAAACTCCGGGTACCACGTTGTACTGGTAGAGAAGAAGCCGAGCGTAGGGGGAAGAATGGCGCAGCTCAGCAAGGTTTTCCCCACACTCGACTGCGCACCCTGCATCCTCAGCCCCAGGATGGCCGATGTGGACAAGAGCTCAAACATCACCCTCCTAACCAACTCGGAGGTCAAAAAGGTATCCGGTGGACCCGGAAACTTCGAAGTAAGGGTTAGGGTTAATCCTAGGGGAGTCGACCCCGAGAAGTGCCTGAGGTGCGGCAAGTGCGAAAAAGTCTGCGAGGTCGAAGTCCCGGACGAGTACGAGGCAGGGCTCTACACACGCAAAGCCATACACCTACCATTCGCGCAGGCAGTCCCCGCCGCCTACGCGATAGACTTCGAGAACTGCACGAGGTGCGGTAAGTGCATGGAGGTCTGCCCCGCCCAGGCTATCAACATAAACGAGGAGGAGCGAGAGGAAACCTACAGAGTAGGCGCGATCATAGTAACCACCGGTTACGATCTCCTTGACAGGGGAGAAATCGAAAGATACAAGGTCAACGAATCCACCATAACCTCCCTCCAGCTGGAGAGACTCATAGAGAATGAACTCGCAGCCGGAAAGGTTCTGAAAAACAAGCAGGGTAAACGCATAAAGGAAGTCGCATTCATCCTCTGCGTGGGCTCAAGAAACCCACACAAGGGAGTCCCCTACTGCAGCAAGGTCTGCTGCCCCTACTCCGTCAAGGAAGCCATACTGCTCAAAAAAACCCTCCCCTACCTCAGAGTATGGATATACTACACCGACATGAGAATGTACGGACGCGGATACGAGGAACTCTACAGGCAGGCACGCGAAATGAACATAAACTTCATCCACGGCAAACCAGCAGAGGTAACCGCAGACCCCCAGACCGGAAAACTCCAACTAATAGCAGAGGACATAGACACCGGCCAAATAATAAAGAACTCCCCCGACCTCGTCGTCCTGTGCCCAGCCATAATCCCATCCGGAGACCTACACGACCTCGCAGGAAGGCTAAACATAGCCATAGGCGAGGACGGCTTCATCGCGGAGAAACACCCCAAGCTCAGCCCGGTCTCAACCATGAGAGAAGGCATATACGCCGCGGGAACAGCCCTCGGCCCCAAAGACATCAGAGAATCAGTCGTGGACGCAAGATCAACAGCAGCAAAAGTAATCGAATTCCTAGGAGAAGGATACAAAGACATATCCCCCATAAAAGCCCAGCTGGTCGGCGAGTGCCACGGAGCCGGCGAGTGCGTGAAGGTCTGCCCCTACAACGCAATAACACTAAACGAAACCACAGGCAAGGCGGAAATAAACATCCTCGCGTGCAACGGCTGCGGAGCCTGCATCCCCGCCTGTCCATACCACGCCCTGCAACTCGCACACTACACCAAGGAACAGATAATGGAGGAGGTTAAGGGGCTTCTCTCTGTACCCTCAGAGGACGTAAAGATAGTGGGATTCTTCGGCGACTCAACCGCCTACCCCGCGGCCGACGCGGCCGGAGTCGCACGCCTAAACTACCCACCCAACCTGCTAATCGTGAGGGTGCCGTCAACCGCGCTACTCGACACCGACAC
>JAUQYY010000395.1 GCA_030587505.1 Candidatus Sigynarchaeota archaeon | reverse complement strand
TACCCCCCTCACCAGAAACGACAGAGCCCACACCAACAGAAACCCAAACACCAGAACAAAAAATCCCCGAACCAACAGCACCCACACCCGCAGAGAGCACCACACCTACACCAACCACACCGGAAACCCCCCCAACACCCACCGCACAAACACCCGCCGAAAGCACCGAAACCACAACCACACCAACACCCGAACCGGCAACTATAACCACTCCAGCGGAGCGGGTGACTTCGGAAACCAGACAGTTAGAGTCGCTTTCGGAGCTGGGAACTTCTGCCATACCGCTCAACGAGGTAGTTAAGATCCTCAACGAATTAGAACAGTTCTGTGAGGGGAGCCTCCCAGCGGGGGAAGTTGCAGCCAAAATTGAGGCTACTAAAAAGGCTCTGCAGCCACTTGTTCTTTACCACCCTGTTTACTACGAGATGGATCAGATCGCCGCGAGGCTCCGATCCACATCACCCGATCAGCCTCTAAGCCCAACCGATAAGGTAATGTTGCTCTCGAAGATTCCTGAGTGGAAACGGAGAATGATGTAGGTTCCAACGGTGATGGAATATCAGTAATGTGAGGCGGGGAAGGTAAGCCCAACACTAACATCGAGCAACTGCCGGTGGCTTCAAAATGAGTGGAGCTGGAATCAGACTCGTGGAGATGCAGAGGAGTAACTCTCTTAGATAGACTTGGAGGTACAAAAGGGGTAGCATGAGTTATTTCGTGGACAGAAGTCTCAACAGGTAGGTGGTGTTACCGGGTTTTAGGTTTCAGAAACAATTCTTACATCGCCGAAGCTGACCCAGGGTGCTACTAGGTAGGAGAGCTGCCTGACATTGTTTCCTATGCTTTTCACGTTCTTGAGCATTTCGTAAATGTTACCCGCTAACATCGCCCCTTTAATCGGGTCCGTGATTTCACCCTTTTCTATTTTCCAACACGGGGTGGCCACCACACTAACTTCACCGGACTCGGGGTTACTAGAGTGAGCCCCCTGCACGTCATGAATGAAAAAGCCGTGGTCAATCTCCGATATCATATCTTCGGGGTCTTTGCGGCCCTCCTTAATACTCAAGTTTGTTGGACTTATGCTAGGCGTCGTAGCGTAACCCTTTCTCTTCGCGTTTCCGGTTGATTCCACCCCAGCCAACCTCCCAAAGTAGTTATCAAAAATGTAATTCTTGAGAACCCCGTTCTCGATGATCAGTGTTCTTCGGGTGGGCGTGCCCTCAGCGTCGAAAGTGGATGTGTTAAGCCCGCCTTCCAGTGTTCCGTCGTCCTCAACGGTCAGGGTTTCGGAGGCAACCAAAGCGCCTATCCTGCCCTTGTAAGCCGATTTGTCCCTGATAACGTTATCACCACTGATTGCCTGAACAAACGTGTAACCCAGAAGGCTTGCCAGAGCATCCTGAGCAAGTATAACCGTGTAGGACCCGGTTTCAGCCTTTTTTGGCCGAAGGGAGTCAACCGCCAGCCGAGCTGCCTCCCGCCCAACCCTCTCGGGATCTATGTTAAGGGAACGTTTATGGTCGGTTTCGCTGCATTCGGGAGAGACACGGTCACCCTCTCGGGCCACTGTGCCCATCATGCAGCCTATCACGGTTCCCCTCTCGTATCCCTCGACACCGTGACTGTTTATTATGCCGTGAGCTGCGTATCCTAAACCCACACCGCCCCAGTAGGGCATAACCCTTTTATCGTAATCCTCAGTGGCGCGGAGCATTCTATCAGCAATCTCAACCACATCCTCCACCGAAAGTTCTGTTACTCTTTTATCATATACGCCTCGAACCACCGGGAACGAGCTTGGATGGGGAAGCTCAGACCAATTATCGTCGGGTTTGCTGGATTTTGCGATTTTCACTGCCTTCTCAGTGGTTTCTTCCAGCTTCCGCTTATCCAGACTGTTACAAAAGCCGAAGCCAACAGCCCTATCCACAATTACCCGAATTCCAACCCCGCTGTCTATACTATTATGACTACTAACTATCTGGCCAAGTCTAATCTCTATCTCGAATGATTTCCCGGATGCAACGCACAGTTCTACCTCGTCCGCGCCTATCCGTTCAGCGAAGGGTAGTATACCTTCAACACTACCCAGAATTTCACCCATTTAATCCGTACCTCCCACAATGAGATTTCTGACCCTGATGGAGGGGCCACCGTCCCCCACATATGCTACTTGGCCCTTTCCGCACCGGCCACTATGCAGCTCGAAGTCCTTTCCCACAGCGTCCACACGCATCAACGTTTCCAGAGTGTTTCCACTTATGGAAACGTTCCTCACAGGGTCTCCCAGCTCACCATTCACAATCTCGTAGGCTTCCTGAATCCCCACCTGGAAGGTTCCATCCAGATTTGCTTGGCCGCCCCTGAAGCTCACCAAGTAGTAGCCGAAATCAATATCTTCAAGGAGTTCGTCAAAAGTATAGTCGCGTGGCTCGATGTAAGTGTTTCTCATTCGAATCAGCGGAGGCGAACGAAAATCCTCAGCGCGCGCATTTCCCGTCGGCTTCACATTGAATTGTCCTATCATCTCGGTCGGTACCATTAGGTTCTCAAGCCTCTGTATTTTTGACGCGTATTCCCGGTCATACATTAACCCAACCACGTAACCCTCCTTTAGGAGAACCGTTTTCTGGGTACTCACACCCTCATCATCATACCTGAAGCTACCGAACCCACCCTCAACAGTACCGTCATCGTAAATCGTCACCAGAGGCGAGGCGATCTGCATCCCCAGATTTTTTGCGAGAACATTTCCAGAAATGGTCAGATCCGCCTCCGCAAGATGGCCGAAAGCCTCGTGGGTAAACACGCCAGTTACCTCGGGTCCAAGAACAACAGGGAACGAGCCTCCCCTCGGCGTTTTCGCCCTGATCTGGTTCATAAGACGCTCAGCGATGCGCTGACCTATGCTCTCAGGGGGAGTCTCCCTCAAGAATCCGAAACCCCTGGTCGATCCCAGTTCCTCCCTGCTCGACGCGAACACGTCACCCTTTCTCGCGGTAGCTACTATCCTACTCCAAACATAGAGAACATCCTGCTCGATAACTGTTCCCTCACTGTTAACATAACATTTTCTGCCGGTAATGTCAGCGTAGTCTATAGTACAACTCCGAATAGCCTTGTCGTAGTTCAGAACAAAATCGTTGAGGGTGGAAAAAAGTCTTAATTTTTCCTCGATGTGAACGTCGTTAGGATTCACGTCGGGCCTTATTGTCACCGTGTCTTCCATGGTTTCGGTTTCAGAGAGAGTTACGGGTTCTTTGATATGCCTACTAGTGGTGATAGCCATTTTGACAGCGTTCTCTGTAGCCTCCCTAAGTGCAGTTTCCGAGTTAACCGTAGCAAACCCCCAACTTCCACGAGCCAGAACTCTTATTGCAAAACCCGACTCAATCCCCTGTTTGACTGATTCCACTCGTCCATCCTCCATATGAAACACGGTTTCATCCGAGCTTTCGTACCTGACCTCTAAAAAGTCGGCGCCCTTACTCTGGCCATAATCAACGATTTCTGTTAGAAGATCCCTCAAGACGAAGCCTCCGAACTCGTGAGCGTTTTTGACCACCAACTCCAGCGAAAGTATGCTTTTTGTTTTAAAAACGAGGCATAATAGCTATAAGAGTATCGTTCAATTGGTAAAGGTATAAGCAATGGTGGTTTACCGATGACAGAGATAAGGGTAGCCGCGATACAGATTTCGAAAGAGGAAACAAAAGAAAAAAACATCGAGAAAGCGTACAGGCTGGCGGAGAAAGCAGCAAAAAAAGAAGTAGATGTTATCTGTTTCCCAGAAAAGTGGAACATTAAGAACGGAGACCCCTTCAAAGACTCCGAAGACGAGCACGGACCCAGCATAAGATGCCTTGAAAAAATCGCAAGCGAAAACGGGGTCTACGTGCTAGGTGGCTCCGTGTGGGAAAAACACAACAAAGAGTATTACAACACATCCAGACTATTTGACAGAAACGGTAACTGTACAGGGGTGCACAGAAAGATTCACCTCTACAAGTTCGAAAAAATGTTTTTCACCCCGGGTAATAAACTGGAACCCTGTGACACCGAGTTCGGCAAGGTGGGAATGACCATATGCTTTGACTTGGCTTTTCCCGAAGTTGCAAGAGCGTTAACACTGAAGGGAGCAGACATAATCTTCAACCCCGCGTTCATACCAGCCTCAGGCATAGAAAACTGGCACATTTACCTGAAAGCCAGAGCCCTCGAAAACAGAATCCCTATAGTTGCAATCAACGCGGTCAGCAACGAACGAGGCGAATCGTGGCCTGGTTCCAGTATTATAATAGATTTCAAGGAAGGCTACGAAAGCCCCTCAAAGCTGAAAATAACTGAGGCGCCCAACAACAAAGAAGAGATCATCATCGCAAACCTTAATCTGGACTACACCCGCAAAATGAGAGAGATACGTCTAGCGGAACGCAGCAAGATAGACAAAAAAATCTTCAGTAATCCGGGACTCAAGTAGCAGACTAGCAGTTTTCATCCGCTTAGTCCACAATTTTGATTGATAGACGGCACTGGGGCCGCTTCTTCGTTGTTAATCTCCGACAAGTGGTAAGAGCGTTCGGATTGATCATTTTCGCCGCAGCAGTTTCTCCCTCGGAGAGTATTTCGCAAATTTCAGTTGTATTCTTAGTCCGAATAAGGGGGCAATTTTTTATGTCAACCTCACAACTCTTTGAACCTACTTCTAACACGTGGTGCTCCTCCCCCAGAACGGCACGCCTAGAAATAATTACTGAAGCAATTGACGCCGCATCATCACCCAACACGTTAAAAAATTGTTTGTACCACAACAGAAGATTACTTAGACGGTTCTTAACAAATTCTTTACAAAACCTAAGTCCCTCATCGCCAAACTCATTTATGGTCGAGGTTATGAAAGAGACACTAAGATCGCACAACTCCATTCTCAAGAGCAGAACCTTTTCTTGGTCGGAAAGCTCATACACCAATGCATCTTTGTGCGTTTCCTCCAATAACTACTCCTCCAAACTATGTTAAAGAACTGTTTCACACTGTAACTATAAGAAACCATTATATAGTAATAATTGTTATGCGTTAAAATAGTTAACCCCTCACCCAACCCTATAAATCCAAATCATCATCTCGATACTGGGGAACCCTGTGATTAACTTTCCTACACTTATAGATGAGAGAAACGCTTTTAATCGGAGTAGACTTGTTTGTAAGGTAAACTGGTGGTGAGAAATAGTGAGCAAGAAAAAATGGACCAAGGCGCCCAAAGCGGTAGAAAAGGTGATTAGAAACGTACTAGTGGACGATGAACTAATATCAACGATAGAAGAAGAGATTCCAAAAATGAAAATAGTCACCCCCACGATAATTTCAGGAAAGTATAACCTGAGAGTAAGCATAGCAAAAGAAATAATAAACATGTTAGAAAACCAAGGCAAACTAAAACTGGTAGAGCACAACCGAAGAATAAAAGTATACAAACCACTGGTAAACAATGGAGAAAAAAATTAACTAACCAATCACCATCGATAATGAAAACTTTTTCAGTCCTGCGCACGTGGAAAATTAAAACACCAACGAAATACGTTAAACTACTTTTTTCATAATATGTATGAAACACAAAGAAGCGGAAAGCCACCCCAATACTCAAGGTTGAGCGTATACTTGGAATCGTTCACGGGGATAGCGAGAAGAATCCTGTTTTTAGAGACCTTCATGTAACTAGGAACGTGTCTTTTATCTCCTCGCTAACGAGTAAGTAGATTAACTAATATGTTTGCGGCTATTAGGGGGATCGCCATCAGGTCTACGAGCAACAGTGCAGAGAGAAGGAGGCTTACAATCGACTGAATTATTGCCAGTTGATAGGCCCACGGCTTAAGGCTGGAGAAGGTGTAAAAAACCACTATGCTGAAACCGCTCCACGTGATGAGAAAGACAAACCTAAAAGCGTTGAGTTGTACCCAAGAAGCTAACATGATGTTTGATCCGAAAACCGGAAGAAAGGTTTCAGGGGTCGTGGAGAGAAGGAAAAGCAGATGAGTGATATCCAAAAAGGCTCTAAGCTGTAACCAGAATAGCATTGTGAGTATTCCGAAAATAAGCATCACGATGCCCTGGAGAAAGATGATTAGGGATACCAGAACAACGTTCAACGGTGGCCTCTCAGTCATCTTAAAGCCTCTTAACCCGTTATTCTATTATGATTTGTATTTTGACATTTAAGTTTGATTGTCCGTATGCTTCTTAAATTATTTGGTTGACATAAGATAACAGATAACCATAATTTATTATGTTTTTATTAATATAAAAACAGAATTTAAATATAAATTACGCCTAAAAAAAAAAGAATTAAAAAGGTCTAAAGAATTTAAAAAAGAGATTAAGAAAGAAAAATTTAAATGGTAAACAAAATAATAATCTAATAAAGGGGCAAACAAGGGAGGTACCGTAAATGGCAAAAAAAACTGAAAAGAAAACCGAAGAGGATACAATACCGGAAGAAAACATAGTATACATCGGCAGGAAGTAAGGAGGGAACTCTTCCCCTTTGCCTGAAACCGACAAAGTAGAAGCACGCTAAGTGTTCTACGTCGAATGAGTTATGTTCTAGCCTGTGTCATTCAGTTTAATCAGGGTGCAGAGGAAGTCAGAATTGTTGCGCGTGGAAGAGCGATTTCCAAGGCTGTTGATGTTGCGGAAATCGTCCGTCAACGATTCTTACCAGAAGGAGTAAAACTAGGCAAAATCACCACAGGTACCGAAATTATTGGAACAACTCCAGACGACAAGCGTAACGTTTCAACGATCGAAATACAACTCCTAAAAGCTTAAAAGGTTTGAATCAGAATATTTAATCAGAGGAAACCTTACTAGTAGACAAAACCTTAACCGTAAAGGATTAGAATTTTTAAAAAGGAGACAACCTCACTAAGGTTTTTCCTCAAGTTTGACTATCTAATAGAGGAGAACACAACAATAAACCGAACTTATGTGATCTATGCTGGGATGAATCTTGACAGATGTTGAACAGAGAAAAGCAGACGAGAAAAGTAACCTTGGTGAACCCATTTTGATAGAAACTAGGACTCTAGAGGATGTTAAGTGTGGTAACTGCGGAGTCCCTCTCTTGATTCACGTTTTTTTGAAGGGAGAAAAATATGAGCGGATAGTGGAGTGCAAAGAATGCGGAGTGAGTTTTCCGCTCGAAGGAGATCATAGGCCTCTAGAAGACAAAAACAATTCAACCGGAAAGAATGGTGAAAATAAGAAAGGAGAAAGTATGGTTGAGAGGCTAGTGAAATCATGGTGAAGCGAATCAGATTCAAATGCATCCAGTGCGGTAATTGTTGTAGAGATAAGAACTCGATAGTAACAATCACTCATAGAGACGTTATCCGATTAGCTAACCACCTGAAATGTGATTTTAAGGAACTATTATCTAGATACATAGGGTTCTACCAGGTTAGAGAAGAATTTGAAGATAGACTGGTATTTCCACCCATTTCTACATACAGGGGCAATGCCTTCTTAGGGTTGAGAAAGAATCCCGACGGTTCCTGCGTATTCTTGAAGGAGAATCTCTGCGGGATATACCCGGGAAGGCCCATTGTTTGCCGAAGTTTCCCGTTTGTCTTCGAGGTTAAGAGGGGTTGGCTCTCTTGGGGACTTATGGCAAGAGCGGAAGAGATATGCCCAGGGTTAGGGCAGGGCGAAGTGGTCTCAGAAAAGAGTTTAGAAAAAATGGGAAAAGAAATAATGAGTGAGCTTGAAGAGTACAGGAAAATAGTTTCGTACTGGAACCACCAAGAAAAAGTCGAGCAGAGAGATCCGACTCTGCTTGTGATGACTTTTTTTGAAGAAGCAAAACTCTCTTCTCCGTGATACAGACCCACCAGTCATACCCAATCCCGCAAAAAGTTACGTGACGATTTAAATGGACTTCAGCCAATATCAGCGTCACACTCACAGGAGGTTTAGCCAAACGAGAAAAATCGAACAATGTAAGACTACACCATTAAAGCTAAGGTCTAAGTATGCGTTTACCGCATAAAAGGGATAATATTTAATAACGCAGGTTACTATTATATATTGCTCCAGGAAAGAATGCTGCGGAATTAGGGGAGTGAACTATAGTGAAGTTAGAGGAAGCTGCTAGGAAGGCGATTGAGCTTTTGAGAGAAGCGGGAGAAAGGGGAATTGACAACATTGAACTCGCACAAAAATTGAAGGTTCCGAAGAGACGCATATACGACATAGTGAACCCACTCAAACCCCTGGGATTAATAGCAGTGAAAAAGGAAAAGGGAAAAACAAAAATCTATTGGCTTGGGGAGAGAGAAGCATTACTCAAACCGGGGAGAAGGGAGAAGCCCGAAGAGGTTAGCTTAAGGATTGAAACCGTAAAGTTGAAAGAAAGGGACGAAATTACCGAAATGGTTTCGGCTGAACCGAGAGAAGAGGGGATTAAATTTAATTGCTCTGTCTTGAAAATAAGCTGTGACAACCCCTCGAAGTCCTGTAGAGTTTATCACGACGGCTTCGAGGTAGTCGTTGAAACCGACGGTGAAGGTCTAGTAGTAAAACCAGAATCCCAAAGGGAAAAGACTCCAAAGATACAAACAATCCTCTAACCTCTGAAGAGCGCCAGAGGAAAAGACACAGACAGTATATTTCAGTCGCGCAAAAGTAGAGCGCACTGCAAGTCTAAGCCAGACGTATCTCTATTCTGTTACCTCTTCTCACTTTTCCGAAGATTTCCAGATTACTAGTGATTTTTCCAACAATGTTTACTTCCGAGTAGGGTTCCAGTTCTTCAAAGAAGATGCACAAGGCGTCTCCCACTGGCCAATAGGCCAGAGTTCCTTTCTCGACCTTTTTTGTGGGTTTTTCAAGCCCCTTCTTGATTCCAACTGTGAAGTATACTTCCTTTTCCTTCCATATGTTTGCTCTCCCAGAGATTGGAAGAGCGTCCCTCAGAGCTTCTACTGTCCTGGGAGCATGGATTCTGTTTAGTTCACCTTCGGCTTCGCCTACACCCTCGATAATGAATTTTACCTTGAAGCGGGATAAACTGTTAGACATATGGACACCTCTTGATTATATTTCTAATGAAAGGAAGAGGAAAATAAAAAGACTTTCCGCCGTCATAGACTAAAGACGGAACGAAAACGGGTGATACTTTATTTCTTGAAATTAAAATTCTTCGTTTCTCACCAAAGCATAACCTTCGTTTTGAGTATTAGCTAAAATTTTTCCTAGAGGTAGTCTATTCCCCTCTCTTTTTTCGCCAGGAATTTTTCGTGACACCAGGTAAACGTGTTGTGTTTTCGGTAAATCTTGTCTATGGCATCGATGATTTTTTTAGAAACGTTATGACCATAGATTTTCGGAGCTTTTTTCATTTTACTCAGGTAATCGTGTTTGTAAATGTAGTGGAGAAAATCGGGTAGGTTTTCGAGTGGGGGTGTTAGTATGTTTGATTCGCACATGACGGACTCGGGTCTATCCGTGTTGAAGCGGCAGGTTAGAGGTACACACTCGTCAATCAGGTTGAGTTCCTCCTGCTGGGACCCGCTGTCTGTTAGACTCGCCCAACAGTTACCAGAGCGGAAGAACTCGATCACATTGCTGTAGCTCTTCCACAGGGGAGTGAACAAGAAATTTTTGTTATCCTCAGCCAGTTTTTTGACATAGTCAGTTAGACCATAGTACTCGAGCCCGGTTCTCATAGCGGTTAACTCTACGAGGCAAACATTCATCTTGTAATCTACAACCAGCTTTTTTATCGCGTGGATAATGTTTTTGAAGCGGGACTCCGTGAGGTTTCCCCTACGGTGAATATCCACCCTAAGCCAGTAATCCTGTTCGAGCTGAGGGTACACCTCAAAAATGCTATTCTCAGGCTTGTGATTCCTCGTGTACTCCACCGCGTCAACAACACTATTACCGCAAACCGGAATCAGTTCCGGATCATACCCCTCACGCACCAGATTCTCATAGTTAATCTCATGGGGGGCAATGAAGCAGAAGCAACTCGAACCACAGATGAAAGTGTCAATCTGTTCGGGAAACGGTTCGTTTCTATCGATACTCCAATCCAGAGTCCACTGACTGTCTATGAACTCCTCAAAATCAATAACTCCCCTAACAAAGTCGAACATCGAGTTGGGATACATCCCCCTCAGCCCCGCCTCGTTTTGAACACACTTCCTCCCCAAACCGTAGCTCCACGCCAACGGCACCACACCAGCCGTGAGAGTGTCTCCGTGAACAACAGGAATAAACTCGGTTCCGGGGAAACTCTTTAAAAGGTACCTTCCAAATTTCACCATTTTTGAAAACAGGTCAACAAACTTATCCGACAAGTCACCGCGGATGCTTAGATTGGCAACCAAACGCTCATCGAGGTGAAACTCGTTCAAACCATACCCCAAAAGCTCATCAAAATGCTGGCCGGTGTGAACCACCCCAACGGGTACCCCTCGCCTCTCACACTCGAGAACCAAGGGAAACTGCTTATAAAAATCGGGCTTAGTGGCAACGGTAACCAGTACAACATAGTCACCTGAAGCTATCTCTCTGAGGCGATCTTCGAATATTTCTGGTTTTTGTAGGTTAATGTCCCATGAAGTCAAATGTGGTACACCCCTTCCAACAATAGTAGAGTTAACCTAATGATAACCGTAATAGTATCTACAGATATAAGATTAACTAAAAAGTTTTCAGGAAACGCACCACCGAGCTTCGCAATAAAAACTGTTCAGAGAACTCTATCCGTTTCAAAAAGCGAATCACCGTAACACAGTTGGCGGTGTTGAAAAAATTTAATTGTTTGCAATCTAATAGTAGACACGATAATCTTTCAAAAACAAGGGAAGGCGAGGTATGCTTCTTGCAGGAAACCTCCAGACTTGAAGGACTCCAAAAAATTCTGGAAAGGATAACGAAGGAAGGAACCATAAAAGCCTGTGTCGTCTCTTCCATGGAAGGATTTGTAGTGGCATCCGCAGAATCGCCAGAATTTGACAAGAGAATCGCTGCTGCTATGGCTTCGTTTGCTTTTTCAGCAGCTACCAGAACGAAGAGTGAGTTGGGACTCGGAGATTTAAGAGACGTGCTGATCAGATGTACCGGTGGCAAAGTGGTTTTCAAAGCCATAGAGGTTGCTTCAAATGAATCATTCATACTGTCGGCACTTATCCCAGCTTCAACCAGATACTATAACAGAATAATTAACATGGCTGCACGGGAAATCGAAAACATCTTCAAAAAAGACAACTTTTGAAGGCGGATTGGAGCAATAATCAATCAGTCGTAGAAACAGTCATAAACGCTTTTTAAAACCTTGTTCTCTTGATTAAAAAGAATAATCAAAAAAGCATCCTCGAATAGAGCATTTCCCCTTTTGTTAGAAGGCCGTAACCGTAGCAGAGAGAATAATTTACTTTCCTGCTTTCAGAAACCAGAAAAGAACACTGGGGCACAAACAGGTTGAAAAATCCGTCAACGTACCATTGTAGAATAATAGTTATAATTCACTCTTGTTTATTTACTTTCAAAGCTGGTGCCCCTCTTGCTAAAAGATGAAAAAGCGGAGATGGTAGTCTCGGTTCTAAGAAAACTGAGAGAAAAGGAAACCCTCCATCTTGAAGAATTTAGAAGCATAGTGGGAGACACCGAGCTTTATAACCTATTAGCCACTAAAGGACGCAAGGATCCAGCTAACCAGAAAATCACCTTCGACTTGAAGTCTAAACTCGAGATATCATTGATCGCTTTGAAATACGGTGCAGAAATAGAAAGTGTCTGTAAAATACTGAGCTGGAGGGAGTTTGAAGCGTTTTCGAGAGAGGTACTGGAGAGGAACAACTATTCCTGTATGCAGAATTTTAGATTCAAACTACATCGAAAAAGGTATGAGATAGACGTTATCGGTTTGAAAAAACCCCTAATAGTATGCGTAGACGCCAAACATTATAGGAAATCAGGTAAGACCCACACCTTAAGAGTTGCGTGTAAAAAACAGGTTGAGAGGACAGAAGCTCTTTCAGAAACGCTACCCGAAACAGCTTCAAAACTAAGAATAACAAGCTGGGAAAAGGTAAAAATCGTACCCCTGATCGTAACCCTACTGCCAGAGGAAGTGGGATTTTTCGAGCGGGTACCCGTTGTGCCCTTCTTTAAACTCAACAGCTTTCTAATAGAACTACAAGCACACATCTCCGAAATTTTCCACATTCAAACCAAACTACCTAAGTACACCCTACTCGGGTATAAGAATCCGTGAGAGCTTCCTGAAAATACCTGAAAGATTAAAACGGATAGACATTCCACCGAAGTTCAGTAGACCTCTCAGATAAAAGAGCCTCTGGGAGAGCACGAGGTGGATAACCTCAACAAGCCGATTTGAGAACTAAAGCAGTTTCTAGGGGTTTTTAGTCGAATACCACTTAAAACCTTTGAGAGGATAATCAGTGCACTGTCTGTATGCTGAAACGTTAAGCACTTTGCGAGGGAATTAGAGAGCTGACAATATTTGGGTAGACACCCTGCGGTAAACCTCGTCTCTGTTGGTTCTGGTCAGGTTGATTATTTCCACGTCCCTTCTTCTCCAGACCTCCTCAATAAGGGGATGTTTAACGTTTTTTCCAATCGTACCAAGTACAGGTTTTGAGGATTCAAGTGCCTCCAGAACCGCAACCGCAAACTCGGGGACGAACAGTTCCATCTTTCCGATCTCGTCAATCACAATCAGATCCGCTTCTTTGACCGCTTGCCTAATAGCGCCTACGCCTATCCTCTCGATGTTCTCGCGGATAACACCATACTTGCTCACCATGTTTCGGCTCTTCACGCCTACCCTGGCCAAAAATCCTTTTCTCCTGTTAGAAGGTTTACTATGAGGAAACCCACGCGA
>JAUQYY010000392.1 GCA_030587505.1 Candidatus Sigynarchaeota archaeon | reverse complement strand
CACCGGAATAGATGACCAAAATATCGATATCACTCCCGCTATGGGTGGTGCCTTTGGTTACACTACCGAATAAATAAACGCCATATATTTCGTCGTATAATCTTCTCTTTATTTCAGCAACAAAAGCTTCTACTATTTTCAGCTTTTCATCCATTTATGTTCACCTCATCCAATTGTAACTCATCATCTTTTGATGAAAGTTTGGACTGCGACCCTTAAAATATATGTGTTGTTGATTATACCTTACGATAATCTGAACACGATTTCCCCAACGCAATCGAACCCTATACTCTTCTTCACCTTTGAACCGTACTCTCCAGTTTCCACAATAAGCCTTACGATTAGAAGCGTCTCTTGGAGACTTCTTTCATACTCCTGCTACAGCAATAACAAACTTTCACCAGTTTTCTAAGTTTCCTTATGGAAAATGATTAAGGATTTTTACGTTCTCCGAGGCCTCTTCACACATCTCTCCCTCGCCAACCAGCGACAAGTAGGTAGTTTACGCAACCCTCTGAGTGTTTCTTAATTACGATTTTCAACCGTCATTTTTACACCTTACTTCATTAACCTTCAAGCTCATAAAGATATCCATTTGGACTCATACCACCCAAACGGAGGAAATAATTCATGTTCTTTCGTTTACATTCTCGAAGTCACACCTTCTGGGTGGTGAATAGTTTTTTATTTGTCTTTCCCCATTTTTAATTCTGTTTCTAGGCGAAAAAGTTTTTCCTGGAGGTGCAGACCTAGTTGAGGGCGCAGTGGATTTCCGTTGGCGCAATACAGAAGCATAATTTGAGAAACAATGTTTTGGAGATTGATTGTGGAGAGCTGGGAGTGGAAATCACGGTTATAAGCTCAAACGTGTTCCGAGTCCGCCTCATAACCCCCAACCAGACCACCGGGGATTCCTGGGCGGTCGTTAGTCGAGAACGTCGAGCTCCGAAATTCGAGTTCAGCGAGGAGGAAGAGTTTCTCAGGATCAAAACAGATAGGTTGACCCTGCGGATACGCAGGAATCCTTGCAGGTTGGAGTTCTATGCCCCTAACGGTTGGCTGATCAGCCGTGACGACTCCAAGGGTATGGCGTGGGACGGGGAGCAGGTGCGCTGCTGGAAGGAGATGCCTGAGGGGGAGTGCTACTTCGGTTTCGGGGAGAAGGCGGGCCCCCTCGACAAGCGTGAACAGGCACTCACCATGTGGAACACTGACAACATATACCACTACACGCCCACCGATCCCCTCTACGAGTCGTTCCCCTTCTTCATGGCGCTGAGGGAGGGGAGAAGCTACGGCATCTTCCTCGACAACGCCTACCGCACATCCTTCGACATGGGAAAGGAGTCCCCGGACTACTACTCATTCGGAGCCACCGGCGGCTCTCTAGACTACTACTTCATCTACGGACCCAAACCCAAGGAGGTTATTTTCCACTACACCGAGCTGACGGGCAGGATGCCCCTCCCGCCAATCTGGTCCCTGGGGTATCACCAGTGCCGCTGGAGCTACTACCCCGAAAGCAGAGTAAGAGAGGTGGCGTCCGAGTTTAGGAAGCGTAGAATCCCGTGCGATGTCATCTGGCTCGACGCGGATTACATGGACGGGTTCAGGTGCTTCACATGGGATAGGGAAAGGTTCCCAAACCCCAAGAAGCTGGTCTCCGACCTCCGCGAACAGGGATTCAGAACCGTTGTGATAATCGACCCAGGAATAAAGGCGGAGGAGGGATACCACGTTCACGATCAGGGTGTTTCGGGGAACCACTTTGTTCGGCTGCCTAGCGGGGAGCTGTTCAGCGGCGTGGTTTGGCCCGGGGAGTGCCACTTTCCAGACTTCGCGAACTCCAAGACAAGGGAGTGGTGGGGAAGCCTCTTCAAAGACCTCATGGACACGGGAGTAGTGGGCATATGGGCGGACATGAACGAGCCCTCTGTTTTTCCCTCAAAGAACACCATGTCGCTGGACGCGGTACACAACGCGGACGGGAGGCTAACCGACCACCGCGAAATTCATAATGTCTACGGCTTGTTGATGGTTCAGGCGATTTATGAGGGACTGCTCCGCCTGCGGCCGAACACTCGGCCGTTCATCCTGTCGAGAGCCGCCTTCTCGGGTATTCAGCGCTACGCGGCTGTCTGGACCGGTGACAACGAGAGCAGCTGGGAGCAGCTCCGCCTAAGCATACCCATGTGCCTCAACATTGGAATCTCCGGGGAACCCTTCGTGGGCGTTGACATCGGGGGATTTAGAAGGGACCCCTCACCGGAGCTCTTCGCCCGCTGGATCCAACTCGGCGTCTTCTACCCCTTCTGCAGGAACCACACAATGCAAGGCACCCGCGACCAAGAACCCTGGACATTCGGAGAGGAGGTTGAAAAAATCGCCCGAAAGTACATTGAGCTGCGCTACCGACTGCTCCCCTACCTGTACAACTGCTTCTACCAAGCATCCAAAACAGGGGTCCCTGTTATGCGCGCGATGTTCATCGACTTTCCCGAGGACCCCAACGTGCTGGTTGGAACCATGGACGGATACATCTCTGAAAGGCAGTTCATGGTGGGAGACTGGCTGCTCGTTGCACCCATGGTCTATGAGGGAGTCACGACGCGCACCGTCTACCTGCCCGAGGGCGAGTGGTTCGACTTCTGGACCAACGAGAGACACGACGGAGCCTTCCCAATCATAGCCGAGGCGCCCCTGGATGTTTTGCCCATCTATGTTCGTGGGGGTGCCATTATCCCAATGCGGGACGTGGCCCAGTACTCTGACGAGAAACCCATTGACCCGCTAATACTATCCGTATACCCCTCTGGGACCTCAAGGGTCCAGTACTACGAGGACGACGGTGTAACCCTCAACTACACCAAGGGAGAGTTTCTCCTAGTTGACTACACGTGCACGAAAACCGAGAATAGCATAAACTTGGAAATTGACGAGAGGCAGGGAGAATACGACCCCGGTACGAGGTCCTACGAGTTGAGGTTCAACGGTGTTGAACAGAAACCAGGCGGGGTATCGTGGAACGGGGAAACATTGAACGTTTTTTCTTCGGAGAGCGGACTCAGAGAAGGTGACGCTGGGTGGACCTACCTGGAGAAGGAAAAAATAGTGGTTGTAAGAATTCCGGACCGAGGAAAGAGAGAAACCATTGAGATAAGTTTATAGTGGGAACAAACGTCGGGAGCGTGTAATGCTTTTAGTGTTTTAGATGGGGATTACGGTTAGGTCTGTCTTGGATAGTTCGGCCACCTTCGCCGCCACCGGCACGGTGTAGTTGCATGCGGAGAAGAGGCTCAGCACGCTGCCATCAAAGAACCAGTGGAAACCGTTTCTGAAGACCTCGTGAGCCCTCACCATGTACCTTATTTTGTTGCTTTCGGCGAAGGCTTCGTAGACATCTCTCCCGAAGTAGAATATGCCCTCACCCCTGTCACTAGGGGCGAAGCCTTTTATACCGTCCCTTGGATCGTTCCAGAGCAGCTGGAAGAGAATGGGATTTGAAACCTCAACCTCTCTCGGCAGCTCCTCTATCTGCTTGAGTGTGTTTAGACCCTTCGCCAATCCCCCGTGCAGGCAGAGAATCTCCCCATTCACGAGGGAGGCGTACGGAAGATAGGAAAACAGTTTCGCGTAGAGGCCGTAGAAGTCGTACGAGAGGCTCGTTACAACCTCGCTCATGAAGCCGTAGTGCCGGTTTGCCAGAGGCGTCTCGTGGTTTCCTCTGAGAAGCACCACCCTATCGGGGTGTAAAAGCTTCAGTGCCAGCAGATAGTTAATGTTTTCGATCTGCATCAATCCTCTGTCCACGTAGTCTCCCAGAAAGATCGCACCGTCGTACCCTTCCCTCAGGAAGCGGCGCACAATGGGTATGGTGGACTCCATGTCTCCGTGAGTGTCCCCAACGATAAGAATTCTGTCGGCGTCGAAGCGAACCAGCCTACGCTCACCCTCAAAAAGGGTTTGCGCCTCTTGGATGAGCTCGCGAATCTCTACTTCACCCAACTCAGAAACCGTGTCAGGCTTGTTTACAAGCAGCTCCAGGTCCAGTTTCATTCCAACCACAACCATAACAGCCCCAATATTATAGTACCTCTAATACTAAAAATGAGTAATGGTGAAATAAAAAGGAATTGGGAAATTGTTGGCGTATTGCCGGTTTTTCAGTCCTTTTTACCTTTTCGCGAGCCTGAGTTGAACGTACTTCTTGACCTCCAGCCAGAAGGTACACGCGAAGGTTATGATGAGCACTACCGCCCAGTCCGTTGGGCTCAGCGAGGTTATCTTCAGAACATCCTGTAGTGGGGGCATAACGGTCGCCAGTACGAGGAACGCCACCGCTAGAACAGCCCAGATGATCATCACCCTGTTCGAGGTGAGACCCAGGCTGTGGAGTGTTTCCCTGTCGGAGCGAGAGTTAAACGCCAGGAGTATGTGTCCAATCATCCACGCTGCGAACGCCACCGTCTGGGCTGTGGTTATGTTTAGCGTCTGGTAGTAGGCGAACAGGTAGCAAAGGGACACGGCTGTGAAGAGTGAAACCCCGTTAAGGAAAATACCCGTCTGCAGAGTCCTTGTCATGAACCGCTCCTTGGGGTCACGCGGCGGCCTAGCCATTATGTCAGACTCCGCGGGCTCAGCCACAAAGGTAGCAGAAGCAGCCAGGTCCATGAACAGCTCCAGAACAATGATCTGAATTGGAGCGAAGGGCAAGGGTATGCCTAGCAGAATCGGGAGTATGAAAATGGCCACGAGGGCAACCTTCACACCGAGATAGTAGCGTACACCCTTCCTGAGATTATCGTATATCTTTCGCCCCTCTCTCACCGCTGTCTCAACGGTTGCGAAGTTGTCGTCGGCGAGAACCATGTCGGCGGTCTCCTTAGCCACATCCGTGCCACGGATACCCATCGCAATTCCGATCTGAGCCTCCTTGAGAGCCGGAGCGTCGTTTATACCGTCCCCCGTAACGGCAACAACCTCACCCTGCTTTTTAAGAAGCCTCACGATTCTCAGCTTGTGCTCCGGAGTCGCCCTCGCAAAAACCGAAATCCTTTTCACCGCTCTCCTGAGCTCCCTGTCACTCATCCCGGATATCTCGGCGCCCGTGAGAACACCCGCATCGGTGTCCAGCCCCACGCTCGAAGCTATGGCCTTCGCCGTCTCGGGATGGTCGCCGGTAATCATCACAACCCTTATCCCAGCCCGCTGACACGACCGTATGGCGTCTCTAACCTCGGGCCTCGGCGGATCAATGAAGCCAATCACACCCAGAAACACCAGGTTCCTTTCAACGCTACCCACTTCCAGCTCCTCACTCTTAGAGAGTCTTCTGTAAGCGAGAGCTATCAGCCTCTCGCCGCCACTCGCCATCTCTGCCACGACTTCTTTGACCCTCATTTTCTCAGCCGTTATGAAGTCAACCTCGTCCCCGTTCACTAGTCTAGTTGAGGACCTGTCTATGATTGATTCCGGTGCCCCCGAGGAGAAGACGTACAACTCCCCGTCTTCCATATTTTCATAGACGTAGGATTCCATCTTGCGCTCTCTGTCAAAGACGAACTTTGCTCTTATCTGGTGTTTCTTCCGCAGCTGCCTGGTGTCGATTTTGTTTTTCTTAGCTGCTTCGAGAATGGCTACACTGATCGGATTTCTGTACACGTCTTTTCCGCTCTTTACGGTGCTGAAAGCCTCGCAGGAAAGCAGCCCCGCCTCCAAGATTTTCTGGCTGGAATCTTTAAGAGCTGAGACCTCTGCTATTTGGTCGTCGGCGTAGACTGTTTTCAGGGCCATCTTGTTCATAGTTATGGTGCCCGTCTTGTCGGTACAAATCACCGTGACGCTTCCCAGCGTTTCAGCCGCTCTGAGCCTCTTAACAATCGAATTCCTCTTCGACAGCGCGTAGGCTCCAAGGCCCAGAACCATGGTGATGATTATGGGCAGCTCCTCAGGGACGGTGACGAAAGCCAGCGACAAGCCCGTTAAGATAAGCTGCTGTACCCGCTGTACGGGGTTAAGGCCAAAGAGGGATTTAATCGCAGTTTCGATGGTCGAGAGACTAATGTATCCCAGGGGTTCAAACAGATACATGATGTACCACGTTGGAACCCATCCCTGGAACCAGCCGAGCAGAATGAGGTTGATCAGACTCTCCTGAACCGGCTGACCCCTCAGGAACGCCAGGGTTGGTATCAGCACGCTGAAAAACAGGGCAACCCAGATCAGCCACTTGGCCAGATTCTTCATAGCGAGCTGCAGGGGAGTCTTGGGCTCCTTCACCTCCTCGAGAATCCCCGCGATTCTGCCAAGCTCGGTGTTTACACCCGTTGCTACCACAA
>JAUQYY010000389.1 GCA_030587505.1 Candidatus Sigynarchaeota archaeon | reverse complement strand
GGAAAGAATCCCCTCATGAAAAAGAATATGAAGTATGAAAAGAAGGTTTCAGCCTTCGTAGTAACCCTCCTGAAACCCGCCTCGTAACCCGCCCTTACAAGCTCATCTATGGTGAACATGTACGGATCGGTCAAAAGCTTTCTCGGGTTCTTGTTCATCCTCCTTAGGGCCTCGCTTGTTCTCGGGTCCAGGCTTGACCCTGACCCGCTGCCCAGAAGCTCACCCAACTGAGACAGCAATATCCCAAAAATTCCCACCAGTGTGATTCCCAGCCGATTAGGCTCCTCAAGGATGGCTAAGTATCCACCCGGCTTCAGAACACGCCTGCTCTCCTTCATGAATGCCGAGTAGTTGGGGAAGTGGTGAAGGGAGGATGAGCAGATAACGAGGTCAAAGGAATCGCTTTTCAGTGGCAGATTCTCGCAGTCGCACCGAAACCAGGCGGTGTCGTCGAAAAACCCGTACTTCTTCGACTTTTCAGTGGCGACTCTAACTATCCCTGAGCTAATGTCACAGCCGACTATGCGTGCCCTTGACCCGAAAGCCTTAAGGTTGAGGGCGATTTTTCCGGTTCCGCATGCGGCATCCAGGACGAGAATCTTTCCTGAGGCATCGATGTTGGCGAAAGCCAATTCTGAATCTATCACGCTTCCATACTCGTAAGAAGTCTTTATGCCGAATATCTCATCATAGTACCCGCTCTCTATGTTGTGTCGAATTATGTTGTTCTTCTTTATCCTAAGAGAATTGATTGTCATACCGTACACCTTCATTTCCTTTTCGGGTCCTCTCTTTTCGGTTCTTCACTAATTGGCTTTTCGTTCTGACACCTTTCTAGAAAACTCACCTACTTCCAAGACTTCCTTAGAGCCGGCGGGGCTTTCCAGCCTGTCAATGATTTCCTGAATTAGCCCGATGAGAGCGTCTCTCCCCATTATCTCAGCGATTCTACCCACCGCTCTTAAACTGTGAATAAGGCTGTTCAACCACTCTAGAATATCGCCGGGATAAACGTAGAGTTCGTACTCCTTTTCCAAGAGCGTAGACATGCTACTTGGGTTTAGGCCCTGGAGTCTGAGTTCAACCATTTTTCTGGCCAGCTCTAGTTGACCGCATTCACAGAAAGGATTATCCCTGCACTTGCAGGTGAAAAAGCTCCGGGTCCATTTAGCGAAGAGGTTCAACACCCATTTTTCCAGCTTCTTTGGTTTCTTAGTTCTTGAAACATCCATTATGTCGAGAACCGCCCCCGAAAAGAATCTCGTTGGAAAATTCGTATTATACGCTCGGTTCAGCTCTCCCTGCAACCTTGAGGAGAGGTAAACAGATTCGAATGGTTCAAGTTTGATGGCGAGGGTGAGCGGATCCGTGTCAATATTGTCCCGCACATAAACCGCCTCGGAAGGGGACAGAAAAGAAACACTCGCAGCTCTTCCAAAGGGGGTAACGGTTACTTTGTCCCCTTTTCGGAGTATCATTCCGCTCTCCTCGAGGTAATCCAGTACTCTGTCCATCTCCACGGTCTTACCGGTGAGTTTATCGTAAAGCTTCTTCGCCTCACTAAGCGTGGTAATTTCCTTCATGGCGATTCCAGCGAGTAGCTGCTCAGCGCATTCCTCCAGGGTATAGTTCGGATACACAGCCTCTATCTCTCCTCTGAGCAGCCTCATAGCCACCTCGTCTTCAGTCTCTTCCTGCGCCGCGTTGTACCTCAACCCCGGCTCCACGAGAATAACCACTTTCCCTCTCTCGTGCTTTCCGTATCTTCCCGCTCTGCCTGACATCTGTTCGAAGTCCGCCACCGTTAACCATTCCTTCCCCTGGGTCAGGGACTCGAAAATCACCTGGCTGGCGGGGAAATCTACACCCGCAGCTAATGCCGCGGTGCTCACGACACAGGCGATAATGCCCACCGCGAATCCCGTTTCAACCCTCTTTCTCTGAGCGTAGGTTAGACCCGCGTGGTAAGCCTCCGCGGTGATGCCCCGGTCTCTGAGAATCTGAGCGAGCTTGTGAGCTCTTCTCCTGGAGTAGGTGAAAACAATCGTCTGCCCCCGGAACCCAAACCTACTCACTCTCTTATACTCACTTCTAACAAGTTTTTCAATAAATCTGACCTTCTCATTCGAGTTCCTAGCCAGAACAAGATGCCTTTCCAGAGGCACCGGGCGTTTGGTGGAAACCACGGGCCTCAAACCGAGGCTTTCGGCCAGCTCTTCGGGGTTACTGACCGTTGCGGAGAGGCAAATGATCTGAGCGTCTGGATACAAGTCTCTAAGTCTCGTGATTATCCCGTCGAGCTCCGATCCCCTCTCCTCATCAGCCAGCATCTGAACCTCGTCTATGATAATGGTTTCAACCTCTCCAAGCTCGCTGAACCTTCGTGAGCGGAGTAGGTAGTCTAAGGCCTCGTACGTGGCTGAAACAAGGTTGGCTCCTGCGACTTGGTCGTCAACGATTACCAGCTCGTCTTCCCCCACGTCCAGTCTGCTCATTCCCACCCTGATCGCTGTCTTGATTCCCAGTTTTTCGTATTTTGTTTTAAACTCCAAGTATTTTTGATTGGTTAGCGCCACCAGAGGGGCCAAGTAAATCATTTTTTTACCGTTAAGCACCTTGGGTAAGCCCGCGAGTTCGCCGATGAGCGTCTTCCCACTGGTGGTGGAACTCACTACGAGTAGGTTCTCCCCCTCAAGAAGCCCCGCCTCGACGGCCGCAACCTGAACCGGCATGAGCTGAACAACACCGGTGCCAGACAGGGCCTGAGTTAATTTGAAGGGTATGGGGCGCTCCTCCAATCTCAGGGTTCTCGGACTCTCGTCGGCTTCGATGATGTCGAACAGTGTAAAGCTTGTATCCTTTGAGGGATCGAACTTTGGAGACAGGAAGGTTAGAATGCTTTCAAGGTCTTTCTTGTTGTAGAGAATGTCTCCGAGCCGCTTTTTCATCTCCGCGGAGACGCGGATACCCCTGTATTGTAACTCCTTCTCCATCTCCTCCCTCAAACAGTTCCAGCACAATTTGTCTCCGTGGGCGTGAAAAGTGTTATCCTTATCTAGGAGTGTCAAGAAACCGTCGGCCAGGCAGTACTTACAGACTTCCAGTACCTCCACCTTTTTGATCCCGAAGTCCCTCAGCATGCCCAAGATTTGCTTCCGGAATTCCTCCCGAAAATCCGCTGTGATGATGATTCTTCTCGCCCCCCTCAACAGAGAGACAAACTCTTTGGGTTGAATGTACTCTTCCCTACGGTTAGAGGAAACCCTAACCCTCCTCGCCCTCAGCAGATTCTCTTTCGGGTGGTAAAACTCGACCAGTAAACGGAGATTCGGCTTCACCCTCCTCAGCTTGGGAGAACCCTTGAAGAGCAGTACCTCTGCGTCTAGCTCTTTTCTCCTCTGAGTAAACACCAACACGCAGTTTCTTGGTATCTCTTTCAACAGTTACAACTCCCGTCCAAAGAAAGTGAAGCCAAAAAGGAAGCCAAAACCGAGTTTCAAACGCTTTAACTTTTCTTCACTATCAACACATCAAAACGACTAGCTAAATCTTTTTCCCATTCCGCCATAAAGAATAAAAAACGTTAAGTCCTTAAAATGGTGGAGATGTCTGGAATTGAAGGTCACAGAGGAAATTTACTATTTTCCTGGCATAAACTTTGACAGCAACACCTTTCTAATAAGAGACAAACAAACAGAGGAACTGACTCTGATCGACTGCGGAACCGGCTTCTTCTTCGACCGCCAGGTGGACAGGATTCTGCGGGACGGATTAAACCCCGAAAACATCACACGTGTGGTACTGACCCACGTCCACTTCGATCACAGCGGTGGCCTCATCAACTTTGTGAGAGCGTACTCTCCTGAGGTAATGGTTTTTCACCTCGAGGCAGACAGCATAGAGAAAGGCGGCAACGGGCTCCTGCTGGCGAGAGAGTTCGGCCTAGAGTTCACACCCACCAAGGTCCACAGGAGGCTGCGTGAGGGAGACGTAATCACCGCCGGAAGCCTCAAACTCGAGGTCTTAAACACCCCCGGACACACCATCGGCAGCATATGCCTCTACGACAGAAACAAAGGGGTACTGTTCTCCGGTGACACGGTTTTCACCTACGGCAGCTTCGGCCGCGTGGACTTCCCAACCGGAAACTCGAAGCAGCTGGTCCAGTCTCTGATTAGGCTGAGCAAATTGGATGTTAAATACCTGCTCTGCGGACACCTAGACATAGCGACCAAAAACGCGAACGAGCAGATTAAGCTCGCGGTGAAAAACGCCAGCATATGGCTCTAGGGAGCTAACCGTCTCCGCGGCTTTTTCGGAGGATGGTTTTTGTCTCAGCCGCGGTTACGATTCCTAGCTGAGTGTCGCTGCGGCGGTTTAGCTTGTGTCTTCAACGACGTAGCGGTACACGACCGTTTTCCCTGCGGTTTTGCTGTTTCTCGTTATCTTCACTATGTCTCCGACCTTTCCCCCTATCGCCCTTATCGCTGGGTCGGATACCTTTATCTTGGGGAGGTCCTCCTTTTTGATGTTGTATTTTTCCAGGATCATGTTGTACTCTTCGGGTCCGGCTATCTCGTGTTTGGGAACGAGGTAGTGGTCAAATATGTTCAGTATGGGGTAATCCACAATCAGCTCTATGTTGCACTCCGCCGCTATCTCTCTGGCCTTTGGTGTACTCCTCTTTCCTCCCACCAGGAAACCCTTTGAGGCTCCCTTCTCGTCCATAACCTCCTTTAAGCCCCGCACCAGGGCTGTTCCAATAACCTTCTGGGAGTCGTAACTCCTGATTATAAAAACTGTTTCTTCCCCGTTCTTTGCTGCTTTGATAACCTTGTAATCGCCTTCTTTCTTCTCCTCAATCTCCTTGACTTCGTAGCCCCTTAGCTTAAGAAAACCGATAATTTTTTCCTCGGAACTCAAGTTATCACCCTTAGGAGTGGAAAAACAAAATAATATATAAACACTAGGGAAAGTACAAATAAATACTTAACTAAAAAATGAAAACAGCGCCCGAGTCAATTCGTTCCGCCTAAGAGGAAACAAGAAGCTATTTAGGAAATGTACCGTATACTCACGAGTATCCATCCCTTTTCTTGGCTGGGCAAATGAGGGAGTAAATGTTTTCCACCCATGTAATAGTTGTGTTGGATGATTACCCCTGTCTTGGCTCTCGGTTCTTCGTGTTTTCACTTAAACGTTTTTTCTATTAATGAAAAAGGAGGTTTGTAGATTTTAGATAACTTTGAAATATCTTGGAGGGAAAATTAATTAATAATAAATATATTCTTTATCTTGATTAAATCAAGAAAAGCCGAGTGAGTGTGTAGTAAATGACGGAAAGCAGACTCGAAGCGCTTACAAAAATACTCGAGAACCTGAACTCTAAGGGTGGCTTCAACGCGAGCATAATAGCAGGTGAAGACGGGTTGGTTATGGCCGAGGCCACCAAGGAACTTGACAAAAATGTAATAGCGGCCATGGCTGGGCTCTCCCACAGCACCGCCGAGAAGGTAAAAGACCAGATTGGCCTAGGAGACGTGGAGAACGTAATAATAGAAACAAACGGAGGGGTTCTGGTTTTTCGAGGAATATACCTCCCCGCCAACAAACTCATACTAGCCGTAATAATGCCTTCGGAGAAGAAGAAGAGTAGACTGAGAGACGCCGCCAACATTCTACTACACAAGGACCGTCGATACGAAAGAATAATCGACGAAGCAGTGAATGAAATAATCAAAATCTTCTCAACATAACAATCTTATAATTGTAGAAAACGAGTCTAATATTATTTGAACGAAGATAAGTTAAAATATTCATCTTTCTTTTTTATATAATGTAAAAAGTACTCGTTGTATGTCCTCTAACAAAAAACTTTAAAACTTTTAATCCTCTGTAAAACCCGATAGATGGGGTAATCATATGGCTATTGATGATATAGATTTCAAGCTCTTGGATATCCTTAAAAGGGATGCGAGAACACCCGCATCGAAAATAGCAGAAGAGCTTGGAATCTCTCGAATGACTGTAAAGAACAGGATGAAAAGGCTAGAAGACATGGGCGTTATCCGACAGTACACCGTGATGATAGGCGTTAAACCCCTGGTATCGGCTCCCGCCCAGGTAAGGAAACTGGAAAGAGTCAAGAGTGGAGTGCCGGGTTTTGATAATCTGTGTGACGGGGGATTACCCAAATCCACCACAACACTGCTCATGGGGCCGCCGGGGGCTGGGAAAACCATCTTCGGTTTCCAGTTTCTCTACTACGGTTACAAGGATTACGGTGAACCCGGAGCTCTCATCGCCCTACAGGATTCTCCGAGTGACCTGTTAACGTTCGCGGCGACCCTCGGAATGGACCTTGACACGAACAAAATAACTATAGTATCTCCCTTCTCTCCGGAAACAATGGTGCATGAGAGGGCAGACTATGAGACCATGGCCCTGAACTTTGAGAAATCCATTGAGGAGGCGATACTGCAGGTGGGTGCCGAGAGGGTTGTCATAGACCCGATAACAATATTCCTGTCACGCTTCGAGGACGTGTACACGAGGAGAAGAGAAATCTACCTCCTAAACAATTTTCTACGCTCCAAGGGATGCACCACAATAATGATAGCCGAAGACTACAACAAGTCCGAGTACGCCTTGGAAACCTATGTGGCGCAAAACGTGATAGTCATGAGGTACGGCGTTGAAGGCAACCACCGGAAGAAGGAACTGGAAATACTGAAAATGTTCGCGACCGACCACAGTCGCGGTTTTCACCCCTACTGGATCACGAAAAACGGACTGAACATAGAGCCGTTAACGTAACAACCAAGGATTCACTGGCGAACAGTTATTCGAAAAATCTGAGGTTAGCTGCCTGTTATACCTTTAAACGACAAATCGAGTCTTTCCCCAAATCATTACACCCCATCTGTCGTGCCGGCTCCGAGTTTTCCTCCGGGGAACGTGAACTTCGAGGGGTGAATCTCCTAAGGTCTCTGAACCTTGGTTTAGTCTTCAAAAACGTAGTCGAAGCTCCAGATGCTTTCTCCCTGTTTGGAGTTAGCCTCCGTGATGTGGTTGACCTCGTGCTCCAGGCTGAATGCTAGGCTACCCTTAAACTCTAGATGTTCTCTGCCCAGTTTTCTTAGTTTAATGATTTTTTCTTTGGGGTCGATGGTGGCTATTAGTCCCTTATCGATGCTTAGTTTCACCCTGTATGCTCTTTGTACGAGTTCACGCTCCGCATTTGCGCCGCATTTTTCTATCCTGTGAACTTTGCCCTCTCTTTGGATAATTCTCGGGTTTACAAGGAGGTAAATGGTTTCCATACTCACTCCCTCCCTCCTTTCCGGGTTGTAAACCGTTTCTCTTTGTTTCACCGCGACTGAGGCGTACTCACTGGTTTTGATGCTCCAGTCTCCTCCATACTTTATTGAGAGGAAAAGCGGAATTAATATGTCTGGGGGGATGTTGAAAAACTTGCTGATTCTCTCTTCGGTTGCTGTGAACTTCAAGATTTTCTTAAAATCATCTAGGCTCACGCTAAGGCACTTCTCCTCTTATTTGTGTTATTTTTCTCTTTTTCTTGCGGTGTTCTTGGATGGGTC
>JAUQYY010000422.1 GCA_030587505.1 Candidatus Sigynarchaeota archaeon | reverse complement strand
GTGGCGGGACTCCCACATCTCTCTCCTTGAAAGAGCTTAAGTTGCTATTTAATGGACTTGGAGAAGTGTTTCGAATTGAAAAGGATGCAGAAATCAGTGTAGAAACAACGGTCAGTGAGCTTACAGAAGAAAAAATGGGTTTGCTTGCGGAATTGGGTGTCAATCGTCTGAGTCTGGGGGTTCAAACTTTCGATTCTGGTTTAAGAAAACTCCTTGGAAGAAGAAGCGGGAGTAAAGAGGTTATCGAAAAATTAAATGAGGCGAGAGAGGTTTTTCCACTCCTTACGATAGATATTTTGTACGATGTTCCAGGACAGGAGAAGGGGGATGTAATTGCGGATTTGCAAAAGGCGGTGGAAATAGGTGTTGATGGAATCTCTCTCTATCCCTTGATATACAGTCCCAAGACAGCAATAGCCAGACATTTTGCGCCGTCTCCGGTTGAAGCTGCAATGGACATTTTCAGAAGTGCAAAGCTCTATCTGGAAGATAGCGGATACAAACACTTGAATATCAATCATTTTTCAAACGGACGGGACGAATTCCGCTACTCCACATATTTCAATAGCTTAGGAAACGTTCTTGGTTTAGGTGCAGGTGCAATGGGTTTTGTAGCTGATTGCTACTTGAAGCACAAATCTACAAGTAAAAAATTCATCATGAGAAATGAAGCGATAAACGTTTTTAACGTGCCGGAGAATATCATTCCTGCCCTCTGGTGTGTATCTCAAGTTCAATACGGAAGGATAGATGCTGAAGAGTCTAAGAGGAAGTGGGGCTTCGACCCTCTTGATGCATTCGCCGAAACATTAGAAAAATGTGTTGAGAGGGGAGAAATAATAATCAGGAAAAATGTAATCGAGTTTACCACCGAGGGAATGTTCTGGGCAAATACTATTGGTGCTGAGATGGCGGTGGAATACTTATATGATGGCAAGGGAGAAATTATATGTCTTGAAGACAAAACCTCTAAAATAGCGAAGGGAATTATTTTCAATAAGATGAGAAGTAGGATAGGAAGGAAAGTATAAGAGTACAATTATTCAATATTCGATCGAAAGAAACCGTTCAACAGTTACTTTTTTACGATTACGCCCGTCTATAGCTTTAACAGACGTAACACGCATTTCTAACAGAAAAGGTTTACTTTTCTCTGAGGTATGTTTCCTTAATGAATTGGGTGATACCCATTCTTCTGGAGCGCTGACCAATACGTCGGAAGCGAAAAAAGCTGAGGGGTCGTGTTCAGCTATTTGGGTGATTCCTTCACACACTAGGGCTGCTTTTAGCCTTTTCAACGGTTTGTTGAGCTTCTAAAACAGCCTTGTGATACCCCTTCTCCTTCTGATGGGTTTTTGCGGATTCCAGGTCGATTTCAGCCTCTCTGAGGAGCGCTTTCGCCAGTTCGCGTGTGATTCCAGAAACCATCCTACTTGACCACCCAGACTCTCGAGCGGGAGTGTCTTTTTATTTCGCCCCTTTGCTCCATGTCCTCAAGTATTTTAACCTGTTTTTTGAAGAAGCCGCTATCGAACAGAACCCGGTAAGCAGAGTAGACTCCGAGGGCGAACGGAAACTTTTCTTCAACCATAAATCCAAAATCGTCCATGGAGTAAATTTCCACACTTATTTTCCTTCCCACCTCCAAAGATGTTTCAAAAGCGACTCTCCTAACAATTTTTGTCAGGTCAGGAGAATAGTCCCGAACTATCACCAGAAATCGACATCGCTGTCCGGTAGAGCTTCGCCCCTAGCTTCGGAGCCGAAAACCACGAGCGAAACAAGACCCAGCCTACTCAATTTTTCAGCAAGGCTTTGCAAAAATTCCTCGGACATGGCTCAACAACCATTTACTATTAGTTTTCACAATTCCCTTATTAAACTTGACCAGTCTCTGTGACCTTCCGTTAGCAAGGCAATGAGAGATGAAAACCAACAAATCACAACCTGTACGGCGACACCATGTGGTTAACGCCAAAAAAGGGTACATCACTTCAACTGGGGGAAGAAATCGTAAAAAGACGGGGTTAAAAACTATTATAGCCAGTTAACGCTCACTAATGTATAGACATTGACACGAGGGTCAATGACTTTTCGGAAAAAGGGTTAAAAAGTTCATAGAAAGCTTCCATAAAAAACCAGATTCAGAATAAAAAAGGGAAGTCGGAGGGAAACTCCGGTTCAAAAACATGGGAGAGGGGTTCTAGCCGAATTTTCTCAGATCAATGATTTGCTCCTTGGTTTCCTTTATTAACCCCTTGGGCACAAGCTCGACGTTGGCCTTGATGCGGATTGCCTCCTTGAACTCGGCTTCGAGAACCTTCTTCGCCTCGTTCGCGTCCTTCGGCAGCGTTTCGCCTGTTCCCTCAAACTCGATCTTTATCGTCAAAACATCCGAGAGCTCCGGCCTGTCAACGATTGCCTCGTAGTTGCCGAGCTCAGGGTGCTTCTGGATGGTGGTCTTAATGTTAACCGGGTGGACGAACATTCCCTTGACCTTGACGAGCTGGTCCACCCTACCCAGGATACGCATGAGTTTCGGCGAGGTTCTTCCACACCCGCACTT
>JAUQYY010000387.1 GCA_030587505.1 Candidatus Sigynarchaeota archaeon | reverse complement strand
ATGTGTTAATGCAACATCCAAAGATAGCTGATTGTGCGGCAATAGGACTACCGGATGAAACATGGGGAGAGAAAGTTACTGCTATTGTAACCTTAAAGCCGGGTGAGACCTGCACAGAAGAGGAGATAATTAACTTTTGCAAGGATAGAATGGCGCACTACAAAGCACCAAAGCGTGTATTTTTTGATAATATTCCTAGGAATCCTGCTGGAAAGGCGCTCAAGTTTAAGTTGGTGGAAAAATATAAGGGGAAATAATCTTATGTACTGCTAAAAGATATCGGCCTGTTTACGGGGTGGTCCAATACTTTGGACAACCATTTGGATCAGCTCCCTAGTGATTTTATAAAAAAATACTTTGGATAACCATTTGGGCTCATCTCCCCGAACAATGAGTCTCAGCTTCAGAGAATCGAAGGGGATAGTGCGGCACTCTCTTTATTTAGTGGGCTGCTGTTGATTGTTCCTGCTTAACTCTAATCTGATTCTTTCTAGCCCGTCTCTTTTGGCAGCTATTTTTCCGTCGATGTACACGCAGTACCCTTCCTCCTCTTGGTCGATTTTTTTCTCCCTCCAAGTGACCTTTATCCTATACCCTTTGTACAGAAGGTTGTCGAGAGTGAAGTGCTCAAGGTTCATTGGTAAGGGGTCTAGTACTAGTTCGTCTCCGGTTTGGGGCTGAATCCCCACAACGTATCTTATGATGAGGTCTACCACCCAGGAGTGCATGTAGTCGTCTACTCCTCGGTAGGTGCTTGGGTAACCGGTCAGCGGGTTGTAGTGCTCGTAGCAGTTTGGACGTTCGGGATCGCCTTGGTGGAACATCATTCGAATGAATTTTCTTAGAAACCCGCCCGTTTTGGCTTTGAGAGAGTCGTCGTAGAGGTAGGCAGCTCGAGCCAGGGCGTCGCACACGTGGCTGTTGGTCATCGGCCAGACTCGACCGTTCCACGGACAGTATTTTCGAACACCCTTCCACTCAGCCTCGGGGTTAAAGAGCGGGGAGTCTCTGCTTAGGGTTGGAACGGGGAACGGTGTCCAAAACTCTTCCGGGTTGAGTAAATGCTTGTACAGCGCTCCGAGGTGCTTCGAGTCCACCAGATCAGTTATGAAGGGGTAAAAGCCGACGGCCGCTTTAACCTTTGACGCCTCAAGGCTCTCCGGCTTCGCGTCGAAGAAGAATTCCAGGCTCGGGTCCCACATGTGTTTGAGTATGCTCTCCTTTATCCTCGAAGCCTGAACCATCCACTTTTCACTTTCCACCCTCTTTCCGAGGGTTTCCGCTATGAATGCCAGAAGCTTTTTCAGCTCGTAAATGTAAACCGTGGCGTCCACTCCCTTGAGCCTGAAGGTGGCGTCCCGGTCCGCGTTTTCTTCCACGAACAGGTACCGTGGGCTGTACTCTGCCCCGTCTCGTACTGTTGGGTTACGTCGTAAAGATTGCAGCCTTCAGGGTCTCGCTCTCTGTCAAAGTACTCAGCGTACTTCGCGAGGGGCTCATACACTTGTTCCAAGAACTTGGAATCAGGGTGTATCTGGTGGATTTGCAGGATTCCCTTCGCGTAGTTAGCGTGGTAGATGAACCAGTCGTCTGTTCTTCCCTTGAACCCCACTCCTCCCAGGATTGCGCCGTTTTCGTGGATGTTTTCCAGAAGCCCGAGAATGGAGCCCTTAGCTACCGAGGGGTCGTGCATCCACGAGCATTCAATGGCGTGGCACTAGGCGCTATAGGAGATATGGTGTCGGAACCAGTTTCCATCCCTCTCCGAGATACCCTCATACACTAACGGGGTGCTTGTGGTTTCCTGCGCGCACATTTATCATGTTTAGCTTCAACCCGTACCATCGGTACCAGTAGTACTTTGGTGATGTATGGGTCGGAGCATTCGAAGCTCGGAACACCGCTGAAAAAAGAGTTCCAGTTACGCCTGCTCACTTCCAAGGGGTCTTCACCACGGAGCGCCTCAAGATTTCTCAGACACTCATCTTTGACATGTGAAACACTGCAAGCGAACCACGTGGTGTACGGTGACTCTGGTTCCAGGTCCAACTTGTAGTGGAGACCAACGTACACGCTTCCAAACTCGCTGAAGGGCTTCTCGGGAATCGTCTCGTTTCGGAACTCTCCGCCGCTTATCTTCTCGGGGAAAGGAGTCACAACCCACAGTGGGCGGTCCTCGAGGGAACCCTGGCTCATGTCGAAGTTCTCGCTCAGATTAATAGTGTAGGATGCGAGTTTCTCCCTAGAGCCGAGAGCGTACCACACCCGGTAGTTACACTCTCTGTTCGTGTGAACCTCCTCCTGAGAATAGACTGCGCTGCCACCGATAATTTCCGGATACGTGAAATCTAACCCCTCCAAATCGAAGGGATAGGTTATCCTGATGGGTATCGGCTTCAATGGTCTCCTGTCCAGCTTTGTCCACTGCACGAAGTGGAAGCACCTCCTCTCCCCACCGCGATTCCTGACCTCCACCCTAGAAACAAAAACGTTGCTCGGAGTCAGAATCTTGTGCTCCAAAACACTCAAACCATCGGTTACGAACAGCTGAGAGAAACTACTAGGCCTCCACAAGCGGTCCGCAACAGTGAACTCAACAGGCAGCAGCGACTCGTCCAAAACCGTTAGAGCGAAAATGTGCGGAAGCCTCTGATCAAGGTAGTAGCCGTAGTCCCAGAAGCCCATAGTGTCAAGGTG
>JAUQYY010000384.1 GCA_030587505.1 Candidatus Sigynarchaeota archaeon | reverse complement strand
ATGTACGGGGAGCACTTGGGTCGTGGAAGCAGGGTCGGTGGGAAGGTGCAGAGATACGAAGGCCGGGAAACACCGCCTCCAGGGTCAGGGACACGGGGAAGTGACTCCGCCCATCCCCCCTTTTTTCGGTGGGTGTGTTTCGACTGTTCCGAGTGGAGGGTTGGTGAAGGTTTGGAGGGCTGCGGGTGTTTGAGTGGTTTCTTTCGAATGTTACTTCCATTCTGACCAGTGTTTTCTTCATTGTGGTGGCGATTGTCGCAGTCTACATTTTCTGCCTGTGTGTCATCTGGTACCGGAACGATTTCCTATTTTACTACATTATGAGGGATCAGGTGCGCCTGGTTAAGTGGCTCATAACGTCGACGGCTACTTTCTTCAGAAATCACTGGAGGTTCGCCCTGGTGATGTTTCTCTTCGGCGGGCTGTACCTCGCGTTTTACAGTGCGCTTCCCGGCTGGACGGAGACACACACCCTGCAGAAGCACATGGTGAGCGCCTACTCCTCCGCAGTGATAACCTCAACGGTGGTTCTGCTCGCCAAGAGAAAGATGAGCTGGGCGCTGAAACTCGCACCCGTAACAGTTGTTTCCACAACGGGAATCCTCATGTTCTACCTGCACGCAGAGAGCATGACCCTCACACCCCAGTTTACACAGCCGCTCCCCCTCGAGTTTGTGGCAGTGGTCCTCGCACCATTAATAATCGGCGCAGCGCTCCTAAGAAGGCTCTACCTGCGAATGAAAACGAAACGCATAGACGTGTACCTACCCCAAAACGGAAGCAAACCCAAAAACCTCCACGATCCCGGCAACGGGGGAAGCGGCAACGGAGCCACGCATTCATCCGGCGGGAGGCGGAGACCCTCAAAAATAGAGAAAGCCTATAGAACAAGCACCCCAAGAACACACCTCAACACACACAGCTCCACAGGAGAAACAAAACTGAAAAGCGGAGACGCCTGTGAAGAGAGCTTCGAACGTCTCCTCGAGAGGGAGAAGGAAAGAGTGAAGAAACTCTTCAAAACACTCTTTCAGGAGGACTGAAAGAAACAGAAAAGAAAGAGGGAAAGGGAGGGTGGAAGGGTCAGCGGATTTAGAGACTTATGGTATCGATACTTGAAAGGAGTGTGGATGGAAGAATGGGACTTGAGAGTGTTGAAGGGGTGAACTGGTCGAAGTATGGGAAAGAGTGGCAAGCCTTGGTGGAACGCCTCATACAGGCGTTGAGGGATGAAAACAGGTATGTGAGATGGGGCGCAGCTGGAGCTCTCGGAGAGCTGAGAGACGCGAAAGCGGTGGAACCGCTCATCCAAGTGCTAAGAGATGAGTGTTGTTTTGTTTGAGGGAGAGCAGCTTGCGCTCTCGGGAAAATAGGAGACGAAGTCGCTGTGAAGCCTCTGGTCAAATTGCTGGAAGAGGATGAAAACAGCATTGTCCGAAGGGAGGCGGAGCGGGCGCTCAGGAACCTTGGACTGGAGACTCCGCCTGAAGATTGAGAAGATTCACAGCGGGAAGTTGAACAGGCTTCACCATTAAAGGGGGAAAATGATAGTGTAAAGAAAAAGAAAAAACCTGTGGAGTATTCAAATTCACACCCTCTTAATCTGAGAGGTTGTAGGGAAAGGAAAAACTAAGCGTTACAAGTATGAATAACTCTTGTTAAGAAAAGTGAATAGCTTTAAAAGAGAATTTTTGGAACTATTTAGTGGTTAAGTATTGAAAAGGATTACTTTACGTAGGGAATGGAAGAACAGTTGCGAAAGGAAATGGATCGATAGCAGGTTATAGAGGAAAACTACTTCTTCTGGAAAAGGAACGTTGCTTTCGCTGCTGGGCGGCCCCGAGTTACTGGATTCAGGGGGATACACGTATTGAACGAGTCTTCAAGAATGAGTAAGGATAATAGATTGAAGCGGAGAGAAGCTGCATTAAAAGCTTGGGAAACTATAAGGAAAGATAAACGTGACGCTGCAGCCAAGATGTCTAGGCATCTGGATGAGTTTATCTCTGTGAGGAAAATCAGCTCGATAAGGCATCCAGAGTCTCAAAAACCACATGTGAAGTATGGGAACGGGCTCATCTGTCAGTTTTCCAAAACCCCGCCAAACATCGTGTGTGGCAGGTTCTGGGAGCTTAGGTGGGCCTTCGGCTGCCCCCTGAACTGCGCGTACTGCTACCTGAGGGGCACAACCAGGGGTAACATGAAGCCCAGAGCGGTGAAGCTGGAATACGTGTTGGCCGCCCTAGACGAGGTGTTCAGCGACCCGAATTTTAACGGGGGGAAACCTGCCCTCTTCAACAGCGGCGAGCTGTGCGATTCACTAATGTTTCCGAGCATAATGGCCAAGATAGCGGACAAATTCGACGAACAAAACAAACACAAACTGGTAACCCTAACCAAGTTCGGCGTCAAAAACGCCAAGTTCCTAGTGGAAAAGCCGAGGAGGAACGTAATCTGCGCGTGGAGCATAAACGCCACGGAAGTAGCTAGGCGATGGGAAAGTCAAGCACCAACGCCGGAGGAGAGAATCAAAGCCGCTTCAATGGTTAGCGAGGCGGGATACGAAGTCAGAATAAGGATCGATCCAATTTTCCCCATTAAAGGGTGGAGAAAAAGCTACGAGGGCATAGTCCACAAGCTACTCTCAAACGTGGAGCCAAAAAGAATAATCCTTGGAACACCAAGAGGCCTCTGGAAAACCATCCACTACGCCGAGAAGGCGGGAGTAGACACCTCGTGGGTTAAATACTTCAGCGACACGGAAACCGGCTGGGGAAAAAAGCTGCCCTTCACCCTCAGAAAAGGAATATACGAATTCATGTACGACAAGCTATCAGAGTACGGTTACCCCAAAAAACAGATATCCATCTGCAAAGAAACAAGAGAACTACTCGACACCCTGGGAGTGAAGTACAAGCCCCTAACATGCCAGTGCTACAGCCACTAACTGAGAGGAAAGAATATAGGATAAAAACAATAAAAGTTTCATCATGAACCAGTTGTAACCGCATACTGTTTTTGGAATTGTAGGAAACGCGTGGAGGATTAAAGTTGAGAGTTGTGTTCAAAGAGGCGGTCAACCTGAAAGGGGAGAGGGAAGTTGTTGTTGACAGGGTTGGCGACGGTTCAATAATCAAACTGTTCGACAGGACGCCGCCACCTGAGAAGCCTACCGATGTTGTCTGCCCCCATTTTCTGGAGCTCAAGTGGGCGAACGGTTGTTACTTCAACTGCGCCTGGTGCTACCTGAACGGAACCTACAGGTTCCACCCCGAGTGGAAAAACGGAAAACCGAACATAAAAGACTTCGGAGCCATTCGAGAACACCTGAAAACATTCCTACAGGGCAACGGCGTGCGGCCCGAAATACTGAACGCGGGTGAACTCTCAGACTCACTCCTGGCAGAGAAACGCAAAAACGGAAACCCCCCATTCTCAGAATTCATCATAAACACACTAAGCACCTACGACAAGGACGCGAAGCACAAAATCCTCTTCCTAACCAAAGACACAAACGTCAAAAACCTAATCAGACTGAAGGAGGAGGGAACAAAAAGAATAATCATGAGTTTCAGTCTAAACGCCGACAGCGTCGCCAAGAGATGGGAAAAGAAAGCACCCTCCGTCGACGCGAGGATAAAAGCAGCGAGAAAAGTCTGGGAAGCCGGCTACACAACAAGAATCAGGATAGACCCAATAGTCCCAGTAAAGGACTGGAAAGAACAATACGCCAAACTATTGGAAAAAGTGTTTTCAAACCTCAAACCAGAAAGGATAACGCTGGGCTCCCTCAGAGGCCTAACCTCAACCATCACAAACACTAGGGACAAGTCATGGGTCAGCTATCTCTCGGAAAAATCGAACTGGGGCAGAAAAATCAACAGTGATACGAGATATGAAATTTACGCGTTCATTATTGCACAACTCACAGATAAGTACAACTACGGGTATGTCGCCTTGTGTAAAGAAACATTGGAAATGTGGAGAAGATTAGGACTAGATTACAGACATATTAGATGCAATTGCACTCTGTGAGGAAAACATATGCAGAAAAGAAGGAAAAAAGGGCGGAAAAGAAAAACTTACCTTGAGTGGTGGATGGATAGGATAACTACTCTCAAGGCTTCAAAAATGAGGCCACAAGATTATACAACATAACCCAAACTGCGTATGAAACTGGCCCGTGGGCTTTACTCAAACTCGCAATCCTAGTCTACTATGTTGATGTTTATACGGTGATAATGAAAAAGAAGTTTGAAGAAGCATACTATATGGATGTTTTTGCCGGACCTGGACTCACTAAAATCAAAGGAACAAACGACCTAATCTTTGGCTCGCCCTTGATAGCAGATAGAGCGACGAAGCCGGAAAGAAAATTCGACAAGCTGATTCTAATAGAAAAAAATAGGGAAAGATCAGCAACCTTAGAAGAACTGTTACCAAATGCGATAATCATAAATGAAGATGTCAATTCTGGGGGCTTATACGAAGCGTTAAACCATCTTCCAAAGGATAGAAGTGTACCGTTTCTAGCTTTTGTTGACCCAGAAGGCTTGGAAATGCATTGGAAAACACTCGAGCTATTGCTAAATAGGTGGAGCGATGTTATAATCAACTATCAACCATCAGCCATTAGAAGAGCTGTCGGATCAGGCTACTATA
>JAUQYY010000420.1 GCA_030587505.1 Candidatus Sigynarchaeota archaeon | reverse complement strand
CCACCACATGCACGTACCTATTACGTGCGCAGACGAGAAATTTTGGAAAAGGTTTTTTCCGCTCCAGTGGAAATGATGGTTAGGGCTAGAGGATTAAAACTATACAAAAAAACAGTTTGTATGTATTAAATCTTGCTGTTGAAAAAGAAAAACGGGCAAAACCAACTGGGAGCCTGAAAAGTGCAACGATACCAGTACACACTCAAAACCCGTCAACACAGACGGCAACATCACAGAATGGAAACCTTTTCGAAGAAACCCTAAAATGGGAATCTAATGAGGAGGCCCGTTGGGGGTTCTCGTTTCTTAACTCTAAATGATGCTACTTCCTTTTAAGGCTAGTATGAGACGCTTCTTATCACGGTTTCTCGGCCTCCAACCTCTTTGAGTGTTATTTCCATGGTTTTGTCCCTGAGGCTTATGATGAAGTAGGCTTGGGTTATTCTGGCTCTCACGTATCCGGTGCAGGCGGTTCCAGAGGTTATCACCATCAGGTTCTCCAGCTTCCACGTGTAGGGTACGTGTCTGTGGCCGCAGAGTGCCAGGTTTACCCTGTTAGCCACCAGGGTTGCAAGAGCGTCCCCAGCGTCGATTAACTCGTTGCGTTCCATCCCTGTTCCCGGAACCGGAATGAGGTGGTGGTGCACCAGAACCACCTTGAAATCGTTCTCCTCCACCCTGCTCAGGTGCTCGTCAAGCCAGCGCTGCCTGCTCCTTCCCAGGTATCCCTCATCTCTGTCTGGAAGGGTGCTGTCCACCCCCACAACGGTTACGCCGCCTAGGTCCACAACTTGGTTTCCCTCCCCAAAATACTCCTCGAAGTAAATGTAGCCGGTGGATTTGGTGTCATGGTTACCAGGAATCACGATGGTCTTGGCCTTGAACCTATCTATGTAGCGCTTTGCCTCCTTATACTCTCTCTCAAAACCATTCATGGTGAGGTCTCCAGTCAACGCGATCAAGTCGGGTGAAAGGTTGTTAATCTCGTCAATGCACGTGTCAAGTTTTTCCGGAATAAACTCAGCCGAACCAACATGCAAATCGGAAACATGAGCAATCAAAAACTCCAATAACAAACACCTCCTTAATTACTCTTCTACTCACTACTTTAATCTATTAGCTTTTACATAAACAAGACTTCTGAACACCCCCACCCGTACAAAGGTGAACAACAAAAGGTTTACCATAAAGCCTCTCTCTGATTTTTCCTAAAATCTCATAAAATGAGAGTATCTACGCCTCCTTTCCACGAGGGAGGAGAAAAAGGACGGGTTTCTAGGGCGAAAAGAAAAAAATTCAACGAGAAACTCTAATATTTCACAAAAGTTTTGGTGGTAAAGCTCTAGAACGCGGAGCCTTGGAGTTAAAAATTCAATTGGTAATTTCTTAGGGGCGAGTTAATCCCAAATGAAAAAATACCATTGATGGACACGATGCTTTGAAGAACCGATAACAGCTACGAAGAGGGTTTGAGGAAGAGTTCAGTTGTCTTTTTATTTCTATTTTGCTAAACTAATACGTCCTGTTAGCAGGGTATAAATTCCCCAAAAAGGGGGGAGATGGAGAAATTAACTGACCTAGGGACTCTTTTGTTTAACTCTTTGAATCATGGTGGAAACGTGGTTAGGATCGTGGTTTCTTTCTTTTTATTTCTGGACTATTTGTCTAGGGTATTATTCCTCTTTCAAAGTAGAGTTTGTTGAAGGTTTCGTAGCATTGGTCCAGATACTTAACGTATGTATCAAAGTCTAAAAGGCCTATTTTGAGCTGAAGGAAGAATCCCAGTGGATCGAGCGCTCTCATGATGCGTAGTTCATCCACCGTTGGAAACGGTGTGGTTTTAAGGTCGTCTGCTATTTTTAGGTCCCATCCAACGTTCTCTTTTACCATTTCAACGGTTACTCCCGGGTGAATGCTGTCCAAGTACATCTCCTTTGTCTTTTCATCAAATCTGTAGATGCCCATGGTTGTGATAACCGCTGAAGGCCCCTTACCTCTGAGTTTTAATTTTTCTCTGCTTCCGGGGCCGTCTATGAATCCGGGACTGGTTATGTAGTCAACTCTTTCGGGGAACCTTCTCTTTTCCTGACGCATCATTATCAATAGTCTCTGAGCTGAACACGCTATGTCGCAGGCTCCACCGCTTCCAGCCAAACGTACCCTAGGATTGTCATAATCGCCGATCACGGTGGAGTTTACATTTCCGTACTTATCCACCTGAGCTCCGCTTAACACACCTACATCAACTAATCTCTTCTGCTGATCCGAGAAAACTCTAATCATACTATCCGCCGAAACCACTCTCTCCAGGCAGCTGTCGTCGGCTACACCCATCATTAGTCTTCTTGGTTGAGGATCTATGGCTCCTCCCTCTACGATTATAGTTAATCTTGGAGCGTGAGTGAGTTTGGCAGCGAGAGCAGCTATTAAAGGAATTCCTATGCCCGCAAAGATACTTTCTTTGTCTTTTAATTCTCTCATTGTGGCGGATACTAATAATTCGGTTGGGAGAGCCTTTTCGGGAATATATTCGTTATTCATATAATTACCCCCTAAATTTTTACGCTTTCTATTGTTCCTAAGAACTTGCGTGACAGTTGTGTCAACTTGTGTAGGCGGTCCCACCCTACTTTCTTACAGTATTCTGAATGGTCTTCAACTCCGTAAACCCATTCGTCCGCCCACTTAAGGAAAGCTTCGTGCCCCTTACTCCAGTAGTCTCTCACCCAACTCATATGCAAAGGAAGGTCATAGATGTAATAATAATACATTACCGCTGGGTGTGCATGATATGGGACCTCACAAACCGCGTCTACACAGTAGAACGGCACCATAGTAGAATTGGGGAGCCTCCTAATCTCTTCAGTGGATACGATTTCCTCTACCACAGCTATCACGCGTTTAGAGGCCCTCGCGAGGTCGCCGACAGTACAGGTGGGACTAATACCAAAGAACTGAACATTTCCCTTAGTGTCAGCTCTCTGAGCAGAAATTATCCCCACATCAGGATTAATCGCGGGAACCATAACATACTGTTCCCCGGTTTCTTCGTCTGTGAAAAGCTTGAGCTTCTTGTTAACTTTTAATAGGTCTGAGCCGAGAACCGATTTTGTCAGCATGTGCGAAACACCCATCCCCCCAGCCATGAATCTTAAGGCCATGGAATAGTGTGTATACTCCTCAAGTTCGATAGGATTAGGAATACCCTCCTCTATCGCTCTGCGTGCAACGTAGGCAGGGCCCATAATTCCCTCACCAACATACGAAAAGACAAGCTTTTTTACGCAACCTAAACCCACCAAGGCCTCCGCCATCGCGATAACATTGGCAGCGATAGTTAGATTTCGTTTCTTCTGTCTTGCGATTTCATTCAAAGCCGCACAAGAATCAATATACCCCTGACCGTGTAACCCTATCATATCTTCATCATTAACAAATTTGCTTATAGCCTCCTTTAACGGCATCCTCTTATCTTCAGCATACCTATCATTATTCAGAATTCGCCACCTCCAACCAATTTAATCTCGATATTTCGAGAGATTTAATTTTAATAAATATTTTGTCAAAATAAAATTTTAATAATTAAAATATTTCCTGTATAAACATTAAAGAGTCAGTATGCCAAAAAAAGGAGAAGCTGAAATATTTTGAACACCAGTTAAGCAACCCAACATTGCAGAAGCGTTCCAAGAACCATAAATGCGGACACTAATGTTGCTATTTACTCTAACTGTACCTTGTTTCCCTTTAACTTTCCGTGAAGGCCGGGTGTTCCTTGATAGATTGTGGGCCAATGTGTTAATGCACGACAAGAACCGGGACTCCTGACCATCTAACGATTTTTTGGGTGGAGCTGCCGAGCATCACTCTCTTCACGCCTAGGAGGCCCCTTGTCCCCACCACCAAGAGATCTGCGTTTTCCCTTTTTGCTAGTTCCACGAGAACCGAAGCGGGATCGCCCTTCTGGATTATCCTCTTTAATGGAACGTTTTCTCTGGATGCTTTTTCTTCAACCTTGTCAAGGATCTCAATCGCGAGTAGTTCCAAATCTTCTTCAGCCTTATCGTAGACCTTCTTATCGATTTCCTTTATACTTTCCAAACTTCGAGTATCAACCACGCTTACGGCTATGAGCTCCGCACCCGTGGCTCTGCAGAGCTCTAAGGCGTGGTCAACGGCCTTGTCAGAGTATTCGGAACCGTCGGTGCCAACCATTATTCTCCTATACATGACACCACCTCAAAGGATGCATAAAACCGCTTGGGAACTTTCATCAAACCCCCTATTAAATTTTGGCATAGAAAAATTCTCCATAAGAATGTTCATAAAATAAATCATAACAAAATTTGAAGAAAGGAAAAATGAAAAAATTCCGGGGGATTCAGAGCGGAATCAGGGAAAAACTGTTGAAGTGTGCAATCAGCGGGTTTCCACTATCTGAACAGTTTGGGCGCAACGGCCTTCCTTATTTCCTCGACGATTAGAACGCTGCTGCTCACCAGAAGCACCAGGATCCAGTCGTAGAGGGGTAAGGGTACGATTCCGAAGAGCTGTTGGAAGAAGGGAACGTAGACGATGGAGATGTTCAGAGCGAAGGAGAATGCGAGGCCGATGGAGAGGTACTTGTTGGAGAAGAAACCTATTCTGAAGAGGGAGAACTCACGGGACCTCGCGTTTAACGCGTTGAAAAGCTGGAAGAAAACAATCGTGTAGAAGGCCATTGTTCGAGGCTCATCGTACCCCCTGAAGAGAACGGAGAGGCCCATTGATTGAACCGTTAAGAGGTACACGAGCACGGTTCCAAGGGCCATAATTGACGCCAAGAACACTATGTGGTAGACCACACCCCTAGAGACGATTCTCCCTCCCGGCGGTCTCGGAGGGTCCTTTAGGACGTCGTGGGAGCGGGGTTCAACGGCGAGAGTCTTGTCGCACACCCCGTCGGTGACAAGGTTGATCCAGAGAAGCTGGAGGGGGAGGAAGGGAAGGGGAAGACCAAGAAGAAGTGTTGTTAGCAGGACTATGTCCTCGGCAATGTTGGTGGTCA
>JAUQYY010000373.1 GCA_030587505.1 Candidatus Sigynarchaeota archaeon | reverse complement strand
TATATAAGTGTGGTTCTCCACTACTTTTACAGTAAAAGGTGTAGTGAGGGTCAAACTATTTGTATGACGTGGCTGTGATAGGCGCCGGGCCTTCCGGTTCCATATCTGCTAAGCTTATCGCAGAGGCAGGGTGCAAAGTAATTCTGATCGACAAAGAGGAGATTCCCCGATACAAGCCGTGTGGGGGCGCCATAGAGCTAACACTCGTGCCAAAGTATAAGCTTCCGGAGGAGGTAATTGAACGAGAAGTGGAATCACTGGTACTCTATCATACCTCCGGTAGGGTTTACCACCGGATTGGTTTTGGTGCAGTTGTTTGGCGTTTGAAATTTGACGGCTATTTCCAGTACCTCGCAGCGGCAGCTGGCGCTAAACTTAGGGAATTACAAGCCGTTAAGAGTGTTACCTGGAAGGATGATCACTATAGACTCGGACTGAGGCGAGGTAAGGTTGAAGCCAAAATTATTGTTGCGGCGGACGGAGTGAATTCTGCTACGCTGAAATCTATAGGCTGGAGCCCATTCAAACCGAATGAGGTTTACCTGACTATACAAAAGGAGATCCTTTCTAACAGGGAGAGAATAGCCGAGATTATCGGCGAGAAAACCATTAACTTCTACTTCGGGAAGGACATCAGCAAGTTCGGGTATGGCTGGGCTTTCCCGAAGAGAAATGTGATAAGTTTGGGGTGGGGCTGCCTGCTCTCCGAGATTACAAACACTAGGAACGCTTTCGAAAAGTTTCTTGAATATGAGCCTGTGAAGGAAATACTCTCGAGTGGTGAAACCATTAGAACCTCGGCTCATCTAGTTCCATTAAAGAGCCGCGACACATTTATTGAGAAAGGTGTTTTAGCCGTTGGGGACGCCGCGGGCTTGGTGGATCCCATTTCTGGAAAGGGAATTCCCTATGCTCTTGAATCCGGAGAACTGGCGGCGAAGACGATTATCAATGCCCTAGACGAGGGGAGTCTGGAAGGACTCTGCGACTATGAGGATGCCTTGAAGGACTCCTTCCTGCCTGTGCTGAAGGCCAAGTATGACATAGTGTTCGATGTTTACAAGAACGATGAGAGCATAATGAGATATCTTGAACTTTGGCAGAAACACCGCGCATCCGAAATCGCTCAGAAGCTCTGGAAAAGACTTTGATAATAATTTTTTTCTCGTAACGAGGCGCCCTTCGGCTTTATCTGTTTGCGATCTTTTTTCTTAGGCGGATGTTGTAATACTCTGTTAGATTTCCTGTCTTAATGCTCTTGCAAAAAATATCGGGGTCACACAGTTTTTTCTTTTTCATGTAATCACATTTCATCAGGATGTTTCTTTTCTTTGTGTTCGGAAGAACCCCCAGTAGTCCGAAGTAGAATTCAACCAATCGAAACCTTCCACTTCTGTAGGCTTTTTGTATGCACGGCGGGCTTCTTTCGATGTGTAAGTTTTTTACTTCTTCGCATAATTCTTTCCAAGTGCAGGTGGCTTGGCATTTTTCACAGATTTCTGGGCGCCTAACGTTTCTGCACAGCTCCCGTATAAGGGCTCTGTGGGGGTATTCCTGGTTATGTAGAGAGTATTCGAGCTCCGAAAACGTCTTCGGGTTAAAGTATCCCTCCAGAATTATGAATTCCAAACACTTATGCCTCAGTGTTTCCGGTGGAACTAACCAGTACCTCAACCGCCTCACTTTGACAGCTTGTTGTCCTATTATACGAGTGGTTTTCGGCTGACAGTATTCAGTTTCTTTTTACACGTTATAAATCCCTTTCTTTGATTTGAAGTTGGATGGTTGAAACCCTTTAAAAACCTTTTAAAGGAATCTATGTAGGAGAATATTTTTGTGAGTCCTTTCTCAAAGAGACTTTTGTGTGTAATAATTATTAAGGCGGTCGTTGAATGCGTTTGAGTTTGAATGGGAAATGGAAATACAGTTTGGAATCTGTTCCTGATGATGATTCGGATTGGGATGAGATGCTGCTTCCTGCGAATTGGTATCTTAGGGGACTGAATTTCGCGGGCACCGTTTATTTTCGGAAGAGTTTTCAGCTGGATGAGAAGCCCGCTGACAAGGAGTTTTGGCTTAGTTTCAAGGGTGTCGACTATTTTGCCGATGTCTATCTTAACGGTGTTTTTGTGGGGCATCACGAGGGGTATTTTCAACCCTTTATGTTTAATGTCACGGAGATTATTGGGGAGGAGAACTCCCTGCTTGTTAGGGTGAGTTCACCGAGGGAGGAGAAGCCTGTTTGGCCGAGTCATAAGATGCTGATTAAGGGGGTTCTCAACCATCATGATTGTCGTCCGGGTTCTTGGGATCCGGAGCATGGTCAGGACTACAATACGGGAGGTATATGGAATGATGTTGATTTGCTGATTGCAAACAAAATCAGGGTGTCTAACGTTAAAATCTCACCAAAAATTGAATCAGAGAAGACCGCCAGAATAATCGCCCAGATTGAGATTGAAAATCTCGGTAACTCTAAAGAGGTAACGATTGGGATCGAAATTGAACACGCAAACTTTTCGGGAGATAAATTTTCAAAGCATAGGCGTGTTTTCCTGGGGAAGGGTAAACGTAGGGAATTTTTTGTTCAGACTATTAGGAGACCGGAAATGTGGTGGACTTGGGATCGTGGGGACCCGAATCTGTACTACTTAACAGTTGTTGTAAGAGATGGTGAAAGCCTGCTTGATTCGGTTAGGGAGCGATTTGGTATTAGAGAGGTTAGGGTAGATTCCGGGTGGAACTGGTATCTTAATGGTCAACGGATTTTTGTTAGGGGAACCAACATTATCCCCACCCAGTGGCTTTCGGAGTACACGCCCGATTTGATAGCAACCGATATGAGGCTTCTGAGAGAAGCGAATATTAACGCGGTGCGGGTGCACGCTCACGTTAACCGGGAAGAGTTCTACTCCGCCTGTGACGAGAACGGGTTCATGGTTTGGCAGGATTTTGCCCTGCAGTGGTGGTATTCAAGGTCGGACGATTTCGCAGAGAAGGCTGTTAGTCAGATTAAGGATATGGTCAACACTTTTTACAATCATCCCTGTATCGTTGTTTGGTGCTGCCATAACGAACCCGATTTACATCAACTCAGGAGTCTTGATTCCCTCCTGCTAACCGCCGCTAAGGAGGAGGATGCTACTCGCTACGTGGACCTTGCGTCAACAACAGAATTTCACATTTACCCTGGCTGGTATGAGGAAGATTATCGAAAATTTTCAAAGCTTCTAGCCCAGCCCTTCTGTAACGAGTTTGGCGCCCAAGCACTTCCAAACGTGGAGACCATGAAAAAGATGATGCCTCAGGAGGACCTGTGGCCTCCTAACTGGGAAAGGTGGGCTTTTCACGACTTTCAATACAGGCAAACCTTCCAGATCGCGAAAGTGGAACTCGGAGAGTCTTTGGAAGAGTTTGTTGCTAACAGTCAGAACTACCAGTATAGGCTGCTCAAGTATGCTATTGAAACTTACAGAAGGGCGAAGTATAACCCGATGACTGGAATTTTTCAGTTCATGTTTGTTGACTGTTGGCCATCGATAACCTGGAGTGTGGTGGACTATTATCGTCAGCCGAAGAAGGGTTACTACGCTCTCAAAACAGGGTTTCAACCAGTGCTTGTAAGCATTGAAATCGGCGACCCGGTGAAACCCAACAATAAGGGGTTCATCTGGATTGTAAACGACCTGCGCAAGAGTTATTCCGAGGCGAGGCTGGTTTACAGGTTGAAGGATGAGGCTGGTAACACGCTATATCAAAGACAAGCGACCGTAAATGTCCCATCCGACAGTGTGGTGAAGACCGAGTATGCTTTCGATTTTTCTGACTGTCCGCCAGGAAAATATCTACTTCACGCCGAGCTTTTCACCAAGGAAGGTGAGCTAATTTCGAAAAATCAGGAGGAAACCGAGCTGGTTAAATGAGGGTGGCTTCCTCTTGGCGTTCACGTTTCCTCTTTTTCCGGGTTGTTCTTTTTCGCTTCTTCACTGTGCTTTTTTCTTCTTTCTTTTCAAACTGCTTTTTAAATTCTCTAACTATTTCGTTTAGGCGTATTATGTTAGCTAGGAGATATCTATCCTTCTCGGATAGGGTGTAACCGTCTGGTTTTGTTTTTTGTTCGATTGTGGTTCTTATCATCGGATTAAGGAAAGCTGTGCACAGGGCTAGGAGGGCGGTTGCACCGCCTAACCTCTCTCTCGCTTCTTTCTTTTTTTGTTTTGCTCTGGTGAGAAAACTAAGCGTGAGCGAAGTAACCAGCAGATTAAACTGCACGATTATTCCCCATACGTGTCTGTACGTAACATTTTGGGTGATTGTTCGAGTGAGGCTTATGTACATAAGTGTCGATGCGTCAGACAGAGAAGACAACGCCTCTTCAAATTCATTATTCTTTAACCGTTCTACCCCACGCTTTAAAAGCTTAAAGAACTCGTTGATGTTCTCTAGGGCTTCTAAATCCGCCCATCCGGCATCTGTAAAACTCATTGAAACCACGCCTCCGCTCTAGTAGCTCTGTGAAGCATCGAAATAGTTGTTCATTCCAATACCTTTTACCAAACAAAAGTATATAGGAATATTGGGTACCCACCCTTTTCTGACTGCTAGTTTTTTCGTCGACGTTCGAATTACCCTTGAAATAGTTTACTGCGGATGTTTGAAAAAAAGAATTATGAACCCAGTTTTTTGAGAATGCCGCGTGCAGCTATTATTCCCGTTGCCGCCGCGGTCACTATACCCCTCGAAACACCGGCGCCGTCTCCCGCGACAAATATGTTTGATACCCCTGTTTCTAGGTTTTTGTTTGTGAGCACTCTCTTCGCTGAGTATTTGATTTCGGGCGCGTAGAGTAGGGTTGAATCGCCCGCAACTCCTGGAATTACTCTGTCAAGTTTTTCCAATCCCTCAAGAATATCCGTCAGGATTCTGTAGGGGATTCCGATTGATATGTCGCCGGGATTGGCTGATGGGAGGGTGGGTTTCACCGCGCCTCTCTCTATTCTGGACCAGTAGGATCTCCTTCCCCGTCTCAGATCGCCCAGCCTCTGTAGCAGGGGTTTTCCACCTCCGAGGATTGTGACCTGTGTTGCTATGGACCTACCGTAAGCTGTGGTGTCTTCAAGTGGTTCGGTGAGACCGACTCTTACAAGCAGGGCGAAGTTTGTGTTGTTAGACTTTTCCTTTATGAAGGAGTACCCGTTTACTCCGATGTGGTCTTCGTAGGACTCCATAACCACGAATCCCCTGTGGTTTACGCAGAACGTTCTGACAAAGTCGTCAAAGGTTGATGTGCGAATGTGGAACTTGGGGTCGTGCTGGATGCTGCACACGGGTTCCATTATGCTAGCTGGGACCTCTACTCTCACCCCTATGTCTACTGGCATGTACTGGGTTTCGATACCCATCCTGCTCATCTGCCATTCCAGCCATTTCATTCCCGATCTTCCGGGTGCAACAATACAGTATTCGAATCCTATTCTCTCACCGTTCTCAAGGATTAATTCCCCCTCTCTAATCTCTTTGACTTTTGTTTCCAGAAGGAACTTTACTCCCCTACTCTCCAATCTGGAGTGAATGTTCCCTATTACTCTGGAGGTGTTCTCCGTACCGATTAGTCTCTGGGTTATCGGAATGAACCTGATATCCGCGGAGGAAGCCTTTCTCTCAAGCTCCTTTATCTTATCCTCATCGGGCTTAAAGAGGTTGTTAGGGGCACCGTTTTCAAGGAACATTCGATCCACAAGGTTAACAAGGTTCCACGCTTCCTCCTCATTTTCGGTGAACTCGGTCAGGTCCCCGCCTATGTAAGGGTTTAGGTTCAAGAGTCCGCTGGAGTACATTCCCGCGCCACCGATTCCACACATTATATCGCATGGCTTGCAGTGCACACACGTCCCGTGGCTCTTAAGCATTGGACAGTGCCTTTTGGAGGCTGCCTTTCCCAGGTCAATTATTACAATGTCTCTCACGTTTTTCCTCGTGAGTTCCCAGGCCGCGGCTAACCCCGCCGACCCCGCGCCTACTATGGCTACCCTAAAATTCAATTTTCTTGTTCCATCCCTTCGAGTTTTAATCTTTGATTAGTTTTAGTATTCTGAGAGCCAGATAGGCAGCGTTTCGAGCGTTGTCGATGCCTACACAGGCTACAGGAACACCGGAGGGCATCTGCACTATTGAAAGCAACGCGTCCAAGCCACCCAGTTTGGAACTCACCGGCACCCCGATTACCGGCTTCTCCGTCCTCGAAGCAATAAATCCGGGTAGGTGAGCGGCCAGCCCCGCTACCGCGATGAAAACCTTTGACTCCGCCGCGTTGATATATTCCTCTAATTCTTTCGGATTTCTGTGAGCGGAGAGAACCCTAACCTCATGAGACACACCGTTATTATCCAGAACCTCGGCGGCCTTCATTGCTATTTCTCTATCCGACTCGCTGCCCATAACAATCGAAACCAGAGGCTTCTCATCAGCCATAATCTAACACCATCCATTCTATCAACCGAAAAATCGACGACTATTTCAATCTACCATATTTTCAGATTACACTAATCTAAAAAACCTTTGTGGGCACGAATTGATGAAAGTTAAGAAGAAAAAAGGTATTATGCCTGGTACTCTATGCGCCCCCTTCCAGGTATCCAGTCCACCTGCCTTCCTATGAGATTCTTCTCCTTGCGATAGTTGTATATCTCCCGAATCAGCTGCGCCAGTTCAATTCTCTTCTCCAAAAGTGTTTCACTGCCGATGTCCGGTCGATGAAACAGCCCCCAGTCATCCTTAAGCCTGACACTGTCTATACAGCTCTCCGCGATTTCCGCAGCCTCCGGAATCGACGCCGCCTCAGCGTATATTTCCACCGCTCTCGACCCCCCGGTGACCATCTCACCGTTCTTCAAACCCACCGAACCGTAAAAAATCCTGGCGCCCCTTTTTCTGATAGCCTCTTCATTAACCGTTATTGGGTGACCCTTAGCCAAATCCCTTCTATCAGGATAGCCTTTAGGTGCTATGCACTTCACAACCGTGGCAGTTTCCCTGAACTCTAAGTCAATCTTGTGAAGCTTGCCACCAATAATTGCCTCTGAGATATCCACCAGATCCGTTTCCAGAATCGGGAGCACATTTACAGCCTCCGGGTCCCCAAATCTGGAATAGAACTCAATAATCGTCGGACCCCACAGCGCCGTCAACATCATCTGACCCGCAATCACCCCACGGTAAGGCTCCCCTAACTCGTTCTCGATAGACCTAACAACCTTTTCCACTATCATAGCCGACTGTTTATACTCCTCTTCACTAATAAACGGCAGCGTCAGCCCGGGTCCTCCGATACTACCCATACCGCCGGTCTCAGGGCCGATGTCCATGGCGTATGCGTTTTTGTTGTCTTGGACTAGTGGTAAAGGTTTTACTGTTTTTCCGTCTGTGAAGCATTGTATTGTGTATTCCGGCCCTTCTACTTTCTGTTCTATCAGTATCCGGTCTTCGATGTCTGTGTATGGTTTCATGTGTTTTTCGTATATGTCTTGGGCGTGTTTTCTTTTTACTTCGGCTTTGTCCTGTTGGAGGTATGCTTGGAGGTCGGCGATGACTTTTACTCCTTTTCCTCCTGCTTGTCTTGCTGGTTTTAGGGCTACGCTTTCGGCGTACTCGTTTATGTATGCTATTGCATCTTCGACGTTTTTGAATGCCATGAATCTTAGTCTTCCAGGAATGTCGTATTTCCACATTAGTCTTCGCATAAATGCTTTGGACATCTCGATTTCTGAGGGTCCTCTTTTTGCTCCCACGCATGGGATTCCTGCTTTTTCAACTTCGTCTGCTACTCCGTGGAATTGCGGCTCTTCGGGTCCTATGAAGGCGAAATCGACTGATAGTTTTTGGGCGGTTTCTGCAATGAATTTAGGGTCGGTTGGCTTTCCTAGGATGATCTCTCCTCCTGTTTCTTCGCATATTCGCGTTATTCCGGGGTTTTTGTCGCTTGCTGCGGCGTAAATCTTGGGACTGTGTGTGCTTCTCGCCAGCGCGTCGGCTATGGCGTGTTCTCTTGCACCATTTCCCACGAGTAGAATTTTCACCACTTTTTATCCTCCTAAGGGGTACTCGCCTGTGAAGCATCCCAGGCATAGTTTTTCTTTTGGGAATCCTATGGCGTCGACGACGCCTTCGAGGGATAGCCAGGCGAAGGTGTCTGCGCCAACAACTCTGCTTACTTCGTCTGGTGTTAGGTTTGCTGCTATGAGTTCGTCTTTTTCTGGTACTTCTACGCCGAATGGGCAGGGTGAGACAAGTCGTGGGCTGCCGATTCTTACGTGTACTTCTTTGGCTCCTATGCGGTTGCGCATGAGGTTGACTATGTTTCTGGTTGTGGTTCCTCTGACTACGCTGTCGTCTATTAGGACCACTTTTTTCCCTCTGATTGCTCGGCGTATTGGGTTTAGTTTGAGCTGTACTCCGACTAGGCGTTCGAATTGTGTTGGTTTTATTGCTGTTCGTACGGCTCGGCCAGTTCTCACGAATCCCATCTCTATGGGTATGCCCGTGTAGTTTGAGTAGGCCATGGCGAATGGGATTGCCGTTTCGGGTACTCCTACGACCGCGTCCGCGTCTACGGGGAACTCTTTGGCTAGGTACTCTCCTATTTTCATTCTGGCTTCGTAGACGGATTTGTCGTTTATGATGGAGTCTGGGCGTGAGAAGTACACGTACTCGAATGCGCAGTACTTGGGCTGTGGTTTGAACGCCTGCTTTCTTTCGATGCTGTAGGGTGTGAAAACGTATATTTCTCCGGGTTTTATGGGCGCCTTGTAGTCTGCGCCTATGACGTCTAGGGAGGCGCTCTCGGACGCTACGGCTCCGTGGTCGAAGCCGAAGCTTCCGATGCACAGGGGTTTTATGCCCATTGGGTCTCGGGCCACGATCATCTCGGCGTTTTTGGTGACCGCTACGAATGAGTAGGCGCCTCTAAACCGCTCCATTACGCTCTCGGTGGCTTCTAGTGGGTCGCTTTTTTCTAATTCTTCGGAGAGTAGTTTTGCGGCGATGTTGGCGTCTTCGTTTTCGCCGAGTTTTGAGTTGTTAACTATTTCTCTGTAGTTGAGGATTTTTCCATTGTAGCTGAATACCAAATTGGAATTGTTTGCGCTCACTGGTTGGATGTTTTGGTGGGATTCTGGGTTTGTTGGGCTGACGTTTCCTAGGCCTATCCAGCCGGGTAGTTTTTCCAGTTTTTCTGACGAGAAGAATTCTTCTACCATTCCTTTACCTTTCGTGCATCTGATCTCGTTTCCGTTGAATGTTGCTATTCCGCAGGTTTCTTGTCCCCTGTTTTGGGATGCGATTAACGCGTAATAAACGAATCTTGAGACGTTCCACTTTTGATCAAAGGCGTAGATTCCGAATACGCCGCATCTCTCTTTAATTTTCACTTCTTCTTGCGCCTCCGAGTTGTTTCTCCAGGTAGTCTGTATCTATGGACTCTATGGGGTAGTTTTTGTTGAGGCAGGCGAGGCAGAGCTCGTTTTCGGGTAGTCCAATGCCCTGCATTAGGCCGTCTATTGTCATGTATCCGAGTGAGTCCGCGCCGATGAATTTTTCGATCTCTTTGATCGTTTTTGCCGAGGCGATTAGTTCGCGGCTGGTTGGGAAGTCTATTCCCATGTAGCAGGGGGCTATGATGGGTGGGCAGCTAACTCTTACGTGGACTTTTCTGGCTCCCGCGTTTCTGACGAGACACACTATTCTTTTCATTGTGGTGGCGCGAACTATGGAGTCGTCTATGAGTACAACATCCTTTCCGCTAATAAGTTCTCTGACAGGGTTGAGCTTTAGCTTAACGTGGTTCTCCCTCTCCGCCTTTACCGGCATGATGAATGTTCGCCAAACATACCGGTTTTTAATCAGTCCCTCCTTTAGGGGTATGCCTGATTCTTCTGCGAATCCCATGGCCGCTGTTCTGCCAGAGTCGGGGACAGGTACGACGATATCCGCATCTACAGGGTGTATTTCTGAGAGTATTTTCCCTAGCCTTTCTCTAACCTTGTAAATAGATATCCCGTCGAATTTGGAATCTGTTCTTGAGAAGTAAATAAACTCGAACATGCAGCGTGCGCGCCTGTCTGCCTTAACAGTTGTTTCCCTTACGGGTCCATCGTCTGTGATGCGTGTTACCTCTCCCGGTTCCACGTACTGTATGACCTTGCCGTTGAGGGATTCGATAGCTGCGGTTTCGGAGGCTATCATGTAAATGTCGTTTATTTTTCCTATACACAACGGTTTGAATCCTAACGGGTCCCGCACGGCGTAGAGTTCACCGGCTTCGTTGAGCAAAACCATAGAGTATGAGCCCTTCAGTTCATGCATGCTTTCTACTATTGCTTGGCTGTAGTCGTCTGTTTCCAGTAGATTCGCCGCCAAGACGTGGGCTATTGTTTCCGTGTCGGAGTCGGTGTGGAATACGTGTCCTTTGTCTTCCAGTATAGCTCTCAGTTTGAGGAAGTTGGTTATTGTTCCGTTGAAGGCGATGGCGTAGGAACCCAAAGTTGAGACGAACTTTTTGGGCTGCGCGTTCTCAATGTTGCTGTCCGCCGTTGTGCTGTACCTGACGTGAGCTATTGCCTTGCTTCCGTAGAGCGTGGAAAGTATTTTCTTTGTGAAAACTGTGCTGGCGAGGCCTATGTCCTTGTGTCCCGTGATTCCCTTTCCGTTCTGCACGTATATTCCTGCGGATTCCTGTCCTCTGTGCTGGAGCGCGAGTAAGCCGTCGAACGCGTATCTTGAGACCTGAATCGACTTGTCTGGTGAGTAAACCCCTATTACCCCGCAGTGCTCACGAGGCTTACCCACGGAAGACATCTCAAACATTTTAAAGCCCCATAAATGATGGTATGGTTTTCTCCCAAGCTTGTTTTAAATCTTTCAAGTCACAGTTAACAATTTCATTACCATCATGAAGAAACACGACTCGAGATGAACCACTCACATTTCCGATGTGATGTGCTTCCACACCCCATTTCTCGGCGAGTTCAAGAAAATCATTAACTTTAGATTTTGGTGTTGTGACAATAAACCGTGAGTGACTTTCGGAAAATAGCAGTTCGTCCAGCCTGATGTTCTCTGCACCGGTTTTTCCGAGGTCTACCTCAACACCCTTACTGCTCTTTACACTCATCAGCGAAAGCGCCACTCCAACCCCACCTTTCGAGCAGTCATGAGCCGCGTTAACGTAGTTCTTCTGTATGGCTGACAGAAGGAAATCTATGGTTTTTTTCTCTTTCTGCATGTCAACCTTTGGTGCTACTCCTCCCTCAATGTGGTGGATCGAGTGGTAGTATTCTGAGCCACCCATCTCGGGAAGCGTTTCTCCTATAAGTATAATGGGGTCGCCAACACTTTTGAATGTTAATGTTATAACCTTTTTGAGCGTGCCCAATACTCCGAGGGCGACCACGACGGGTGATGGTTTTACGGCCTTTTTCGTCACCTCGTCCTCGTTATAGAAGCTCACGTTACCACCCACGCAGGGCGTCTGCATCACCTTGCACATGTCCGACATTCCCCGAACAGTTTCCCGGAACTGCCAAAAAACATCAGCCTTTTCAGGGTTTCCAAAATTCAAACAATCTACAATTGCTAGGGGGCGAGCCCCCACAGCCGCAACGTTTCTGCAGGCTTCGGCAACCGCACCTGCTCCTCCATTGTAGGGGTCAAGGTAGCAATGCCTTGAGTTACAGTCGCTGGAAACGGCGATGCCCTTGTCCTCACCGAGAATTCTGAGAACTGCCGCGTCTCCCTCCCCGCACTTCACCACGCTTCTGATCCCCACCTCGTGGTCGTACTGTCGATAGACCCACTCCTTGCTAGCGATGTTCTCGGAAGCCATAAGCTGTAAAAGTATTTCCGTCAGGTTGTCGGGCATTTTGGGTTTTTTAACCTCTCTCAGGGCGTCGATGTAGGACGGTTTTTCTGCTTTTCTCTCTATTGTAGGGGACTCAGCCAATAGTTTTGCGGGGACTCTGGCAACCAGAGAGCCGTCCAAATAGACGTTAACGTATCCTGATTCGGTGACCTTACCGATGATACTCCAACGCAACCCGTACTTGTCCAGTATTCCTGTTACGACTTCTACTCCCTTCGGATCCACGACAAAAAGCATGCGTTCCTGGGATTCTGAGAGCATTATCTCGAAGGGTGAGAGCCCCTTCTCCCTAAGGTGAACCTTTGAGAGTTCGATGTCGATTCCTGTTCCTCCTTTACTCGCCATCTCCGAGGAGGCACACGTTAATCCCCCGCCACCCAAGTCCTTCAGCCCGTGCACGAAACCGGTTTTCAGAATTTCTAGGGTGGCGTCAATTATGAGTTTTTTTGTGAAGGGATCACCGACCTGAACGGCTGGACGGTCTTCCTCGGATTCCTCGGTTAGTGCTCGTGAGGCGAAAGTGACTCCGTGAATGCCGTCTCTTCCGGTGGAGCCACCTGCCAGAATAACCACATCCCCCGGATACTTGGCTTCGGATAAAACGATTTCGTCCCTCTTGGCGACGCCGACGCAGGCAACGTTTACTAAACAGTTTGATTCGAAGCTTTCATCGAATTCCACTTCTCCCCCAACGGTGGGGATTCCCACACAGTTTCCGTAGTCTGCTATGCCCTTAACCACATACTTAAAAAGCCAGCGTGAGTGAGGGCTTTTAAGGGATCCGAAGCGCAGCGGGTCGAGGAGGGCTATGGGGCGTGCGCCCATACACAAAATATCTCTGATTATTCCGCCTATTCCCGTGGCGGCTCCGTTGTAGGGTTCAATCGCTGATGGATGATTGTGGGATTCGATTTTGAAAACCACAACGTAATTGTCTCCGATGTCAACGGCGCCTGCGTCTTGTCCAGGTCCGCACACCACTCTGGGTCCTTTTTGGGGAAGCAACTTCAAGACCGGCCTCGAGGATTTGTAGGAGCAGTGCTCGGACCACATGACGTCTATCATACCCGCTTCCACGGCGTTAGGCTTTCTTCCCAACATTCTTTCTGCTTTTTTCAACTCTTCCGGGTCTAGTTCTACCTGAACGTCATCAATTATTGTCAATTGTGCTTCCTCATTTTTTGATTGCGTTAATCATGGATTCGAAGAATAATCTTCCGTGGTCTGTTTTGTAGGGGCTGAGAATCTGCTCAGAAGCCCTTTCGGGGTGAGGCATTAAACCCACAACGTTTCCCTCAAGATTGCAGATGCCCGCTATGTTACCAATCGACCCATTGGGGTTCGAGTTGGCTGTTACTTCGCCGCGCTTATCCGAATACCTAAAAACAATCTGGTTATTTTCCTCCATCTCGCGGATGGCTTCCTCGTCGTTGTAGTATCGCCCCTCGTTATGGGCGATGGGCACTCTTAGGACCTGCCCTTTTCTCATTTTGTTGGTGAACGAGGTTTCCGTGTTTTCAACGCGGAGCGTAACCCACTTACACACAAAAGTTAGGCAGTCGTTCCTCAGTAAGGCTCCGTCAAGTAGGCCTGATTCCACCAGAATCTGGAAACCGTTACATATACCCAAAACTGGTTTACCCTCCCTGGCCATCTCTCTTACCTCCTTCATCGCGGGACTGTACGCTGCTATAACACCTGCCCTCAAAGCGTCTCCGTACGAGAAGCCGCCCGGAAGTATAACCGCGTCGAATTGCCCGTTATGGAAATCCCTGTGCCACACGAGTTCCGTTTCTACTCCTATAATATTTCTGAGTACGTACACCGTGTCTAGGTCGCAGTTGGATCCGGGGAACCGAATAACCGCTACTTTCATGAGCACCCTCTCAAGGGACAAATCAAACTGTTAGAGTGTGTATGACGTTTCAACAATCTTCACCATTAGAAGCCTCTGAGTTGGGGCGGAGTGAAACCGTTTACCGGGACAACGGCTTAATTTAATACGCTTACCCACCTTTCTAGTGATTAGAAGTAAAGGTGTTGTGGATGGTTTCTGTGAACCGAGTGGAGTTAGACTTTGCATGAATCCTAAACCTCTAAAACTTTAAGGTAAGGTGAAACTCTCTTACTCCTTCACGTTTATGGTGACAGTGTGAATAACCGGGTTGAAAATTCTTAAGTCGTTGCACATTCTGTATACGATGTCTTTGGCTTCCTCTTTGCTTTCTGCTTCCAGATTCACGCGGAGGAACTTCCCCGACCTTACGTTTTTAACCATTTCGAACCCGTTCTGGTTTATCAGGTCTCTGAGTATGGTTTCCCCTTCCGGGTCCCTTGCACCGGGCTTGTTCTCAATTTTGATTTCCAGCACATAATTGTTCAATCCGAACGCCCTCCGATTGGGGGAGGTTCCCCCAAAAGCCTCTCGTAAAGTTTGACATACGTGTCCAGAACCTCGTCGAGTGTTCCACCCTTTCTGTAGACGTCCTTATCTAGGATTTTATTTGTTCCCTCTTCCCATATTCTCATCGAGTCCCCGTTAATCTCATCGCCCACATAGATTTTGCCGTCGCCTCCCCGCCCGACTTCTATCTTGAAGTCTACGAGAGTGAGGCCTTTAGCCTTCAAAGCCTCTCTCAGAACTCTGTTGGTCTCAAGAGCGATTTCTCTGATTTTTTTAACTTCCTCTCTGGAGGCGAGTCCCAGGATCACAAGGTGATCGTCATTGAGCATAGGGTCGTGGCGTGCGTCGTCCTTGAGGTAAAATTCCACAACAGGCGGGTTCAGCGGGGTTCCCTCTTCTATGGGGTAATTCTTCACCAGGTGACCCGCGGCAATGTTTCTGCACACGACCTCCACGGGTATCATTTCAAGGTTCTTTACCTTCATCATGTTCGGTTCAATAAACTCTACAAAGTGAGTGGGGACGCCCTCTTTTTCCAACAGTTCTAAGAAGTAGGCTGATATGTGTGAGTTTATTATGGCCTTTCCTCTCAAGGTGTCCATTTTCTCCCCGTCGAGGGCGGTGATGCTGTCCTTGAATTCTAGGAGGACCACATCGCTCGATTCTGTTTCTCGCACGATTTTTGTTTTACCCTCGGAGAGTATTTTACCTAATGATTTGGACATATCCTTGTCTCCGAGCCGTTTTTAGGTCTGCCGGTGGAAGACCCAAGGCTCCATCACTTTCAACTATCTGTACTCCCAATATAAAACTTTTTATCATTTTTTATGTAAATAAACATAGTTGTGTAAAAAAGAAGCCCTAGGAACTAACTCAATAATGGTAATATTCAACTTATAATATTTATATTTTTAACATATACATGTAAATATTCTCTGTGTAACACCGTGTTAAGCTTTCCTCAATAAAAGGGGTGTGCCAGTAGCTTAATGCACCTAGGAGTAAAAGAACAGGTGATCTAGTGAGCCTGAGAGTTTTACCCCAAAAGTTGCGGGGAAGCATCGAAAAAAAGAAGGTTGGTGGTATTAAATTCTGACTCTTAGTGCTCCCAGTAATGCTAGGAGTCCACCTAAGAATGCACAGCTAGGCGCCAGAGCGAGAATTATTCCCGATGTAAGGAATATGAATAAATCTATTATTCCCACTATTAGCCCTATAACTCCACCGAGTACGACTAGAATCATGGATACGTCGCTTGTATCTATGAGTACGCCGACCAGTGCGATTATGCCCATTATTAAAGCTAGAATTCCGAAGATGTCAAGCCATGGCCATACGATGGTTCCTGTGAATGATGGGAAGAACTGACCTGGCGGGGTCACTATTCCTACTCCTATGCTTGGCACGAATATAGAGACTATCAAGAGAAGCGAGCCAACCAGTGTTATTCCTCTGGATTTCTTCCTCGTGGCTCTTCTCTTGCTCTTCCTCTTAGACATTTTTCAACCTCATTACCCAGTGTTCTCGGTATCACTCATCTTTCCTTTGTTAGTTCAGTTTTTTTACATTTACTCCCTAATAAATATTTGGCGTTGTTTTCTCTTCCACTTCGAGATTTTTTTCTTCTGATTCCTGTTTAACCGCTAATCGAAACGCTTATCATAATCGATTCGTAAATAATTATTGTATCTGTAAGTGGTTTGGTTTGAAATTGAATAGATACTATTTTGCTTTTGAAATGAATAGTGGAAACGGTTTGTGTTTCGTTTTCGATTTGATGGTTCAGGCTTAAAGGGAGAGTGTGGCTTTGTCTGAGGAAGCTGAGAAGATTGTTTCCGAGGCCAGAAAGAAGGCGGATTCGATTCTGGAGGCTGCAAGGAAGGAAGCGGAGAATATTGTTATGAGGGCTAAGGAGGTCTCCGATGAGGTTAGGCGTGAGCGTGAGAAGACTGTCAAGCGGATTGTTAGGAATCTTCTCGTTAATAACGTGGATGAGGTTTTGAAGGGTTTAACTGAAATAGCCGGCTTTGATGTTCAACCAGTTTATGTGGAAGTGGACAAGTTGGTGGGTGCCCACAAGCGGCATGATTTAATAGATGCATCGCCGGTGATTGTTAACTGTGCCAAGTGTAACTCGGAATTCTTTTTGGATTCTGAGATAGAGGAGGAGCTGATCGAGACCGAAGGGAAGGTGTATGGTTCTTTTGCGTGTCCCAACTGCAATGCTTTGTGCAAGTACGAGTTTACCGAGGGGAAGGTGGTGGGCGCCCTCGAGAGAGATTTACCTGAAGATACTTTTCTGGGTTTCAGGGTGAGTGAACTTAGAAGAAGGGTTGAGGAGCTTTTAACACCTCTGTATGGAGAGGTTATAAAATTTGGGGAATCGAAACACTCTGTGTTAGCTGTGCTTATTGCTGATAAGTGTAGGATGATACTAAGACACGCTGCTAGGAAGAGTAGCGATGAGGAGAAATGGGAGACCGAGTGGATCAGCCGTCTGAGAGCCGAGATAGACCGTGGCTACGTGTGCAATCTTAGCGGTGAAATAGGTTTTAAGAGTAGGCGTGAAAGTAAGATTGGGCCGATAACATTTAGCCTTCCACTGAGGCTGGAGAAGTCTTTCATTTTGCCGAAGGGTGATCTTGACACTTTTGCGGAGGCTTTGGCTAACATGTTTTCTGATGTTAGTAGGGAGGCTACTATCAATGTGCTGGGATTGTTGGAGCAGGCGCCGCTTGTTTTGGAGTGGATGAGGCCGCTGAAGCGGGTGATGGCCCTTGAGCCTTCGGGTGAGTCGATCCCGTTTGTATCAGAGTTGGAAGAGAAAATCAGAGAGCGAAGAGAGAAGGAGCAGAAAAAGCCGGAACGCATTTAACGCACCTAGACTACGAGTTTTTCGATTGTTTTCTTCAGTATTTCTATGGTGTCTAGGAGCTGTTTTATTGAGATTTTCTCATGGTCTGTGTGGTCCAGGCGGGGGTCACCGGGACCATAGGTGACAGCTGAGGTTTTTACGCTGTTTCCGTAGATGTTCATATCGCCGGTTCCAGTCTTTTTGATTAGACGTGCGTCCTCTCCCGTGACTTGTTTTATTGAGCTTCTCAGCGCCTCGATCAGGGGTGACCTTTTTTCCGACTCGTAAGGCTCGGTTGCATCAATGAGTTTGGTTGAGCACTCAACATCGGGGTTTGTTTCATGGTACTCTTGAATGACCTTTTTTATCATTTCATAGGTTTTGCTGCAGTTCGTTTTGGGAGGTATCCTAACCCTTATTTCCGCTGAGCTTTGGTTATCTGTACCGCTTAATCGTCCGAGGGATACGCTCACTGAGTTATACTTTGATTTGGTTTGATGCTTTCCTAACTCTCCTTTTATTCTTTGCCAGAGGGTGATTAGTTCCTCGTTAGCGTTTCGCACCGTCGGGTTGGCCGGGTGGCCGGGTTCTGTTCTGATTTCCAGCTCGACGCTTAGGCTTCCCTTGTACCCCACCACGATAAATTTGGTGTTACTCGGTTCTCCAAAGATTGAGTAGTCCGCTCTTAATCCTTTTTCTACTATTTTTCTTATTCCAATGGAGGTACTTTCTTCCTGGACTGTGCCCACCGCGAGTATCTTTCCCCTGATTTTTTTACCGGTAAAACCCGCGGCGGCGAGTATTAGGGCGGCTAGGGGCGCCTTGGCGTCGACTGCGCCTCTACCCGATAGTTCACCGTTGACCTCTTTAACTGGGAGTTTTCCGGGCACGGTGTCCATGTGGCCGCAGAGAAGTAGGGTGGGTTTACCTTCGCCTATTCTTCCTATAACGTTTCCCACTTCATCTATTTCGGCTTCGAACCCCATTGTGCTCATTTGGTTGAGAAGAAAATTAGCCAGTTCGTTTTCCTGGCCCGAGGGGCTGTAAATTTCAAGCATTCTCCTCAGAAAATTCTTTGGGTTCATACCTCAGCTCTCCAGCACTTCAGCCAGAATCTCAGCAGTTTTGTCGATTTGTTCATCTGTAATGACTAGTGGTGGTAGCAGTCTCAGGATTGTCAGCCCGGAGGTTAGGACAAGCAGTCCCTTTTCCATGGCTTTAAGCACGTAGTCTCTGACTCTGAAGCGTAGCTCTACTCCAATCATTAGCCCCAGTCCTCTGACCTGCCTGATGGCTTTTGAGTTCTCCTTGATTGCTTCTAGTTTGCTCTTCAAGCGTAGCCCTAGTTCTTTGGATCTCTGGGGAAGTTTTTCCTCGACTATGACGTCTATTGCGGCGCTTGCTGCTGCGCACGCTAGGGGGTTACCCCCAAAGGTTGAAGCGTGCTCGCTTTCCTTGAGGGCGTTCATGATCTCTTCCTTGGCGATGGTTGCTCCCATGGGGACTCCGCCGGCTATTCCTTTCGCCATGGTCATTATGTCGGGGGTTACCTTCCAATGCATGCACGCGAACATTTCTCCGGTTCTGCCGAAACCAGTCTGAACCTCGTCGAATATTAGTAGTGTGTCTTTTTGGTCGCAGATCTCTCTTAACTCTTCAAGGTATCCTTCTGGAGCTGGGTTGACGCCTCCCTCTCCTTGTACCGGCTCTACTATAACTGCGGCCGTGTTTTCATTTATTGCTTCTCTGACCGCATCAGCATCTCCGAATCTTACGTGGTTAAATCCCGGGACAAGGGGTTCAAACGGTGTTCTGTACTTTTTTTCCCAGGTGGCTGAGAGTGCCCCTAGGGTGCGTCCGTGGAATCCCTTTGTCATGGCTATTATTTCCTTTTTTCCGGTGTACTTGCGTGCCAGTTTTATGGCGCACTCCACGGCTTCTGCTCCGCTGTTTGAGAGGAAGGTTCTCGTTAAGCCTTTGGGTGCTATTTTTGCCAGTTTTTCCACCAGTTCTGCTCTCGTGTCGTTGTACAGTATTCCGGGGCAAGTTATCAGTTTCTCGGCCTGTGCTTTTATGGCCTCCACGACTCTCGGGTGGCAGTGCCCTGTTATACTCACCCCGTGCCCTGCTACACAGTCTATGTATTCCTTGCCTTCCACATCCCAGACTAGGGCGCCTTTTCCTCTAACTATCATTATCGGCCTCTTGGTGTAGGTTTTTGCTAGGTAGGTGTCCTCCAGGTAAACGTATCTCGTTTTTTCACTCATTCGTGATCACCGTGCAGTTTTTCTCTTCTAAAGCGTTGAGGATAGGGTGCTCCTCAATTCCGGATGCTATTATCACCTCGGGCACCCCCTTGTGGATTGCCTCCAGTGCCGCGAAGATTTTTCTCCTCATTCCCGGGCCAACTCTCTCCATGATTTGCTTTGCTTCCACCCTGCTCAATCTCTCCACCACTTTTTCGTTTTCGAGAACTCCTGGCACGTCGGTCATAACTATTAGTTTGTCTGCTTTGATTGCTCCGGCGACGCTTGCCGCTGCTCTGTCTCCGTCCACGTTTAGATTTTCTCCTTCTTTTCCTATTGCCACCGCTCCGATTACTGGGACGTATCCTTCGCTCAAAAGTAGCTCTAAGAGGTGAGCGTTGACTTCTACGATTTTTCCGGTGTAGTCGCCTTCTATGAGAAGTATCTTGTTTCCCTCTTTCACCTTGATGCGTGATTTCCTTTCCGCTACTAGGAGTCCTCCGTCGATTCCGGAGAGTCCTAGGCTATTGACTCCCTCTTTCAGGAGGGTGGAGACCAGCTTCTTGTTTACTGTGCCTCCTATGACCATGGTGTAGATTTCTGCGGTTTCAGCGTCGGTGTATCTGCTTCTAAATCCCGCGGGGGAGGTGACGAACCTTTGTTCCTTGCCCAGCTTCTCTGCGATTTCGGTGACGATTTTTGCTCCGCCGTGCACCATAACGGTTTTGTGCTCTTCGGATAATTTCTTTACGTCTCGTGCCAATGGAGAAAGGTCCTCGTCAAAGAGGCTTCCGCCGATTTTTACAACTATTTTCATTTGACCGCGTCCTTAGTAGGGGTGAAGTCCTGGGAACGTTAATCCCGTGGTTTCATCTATTCCTTCCATGATGTTCATGCACTGAACGGCTTGCCCGGAAGCGCCTTTCATTAGGTTGTCTAGGGCGGATAGAACCACTATACGTGGCATGTGCTCGTCTACTTCGAATCCTATGTCACAGTAGTTGGTTCCCGCGATTATTTTCGGGTCTGGTAACCTGTAGATTCCTGTTTTCTGTTTGATGATTCTTATGAATGGCTCGTCTCTGTAGAATTCCCGGAAAATGCCCCAGACTTCCTTTTCGGAGAGTTCTCTTTCCATGAACAAGTGTATGGTGGATAGGATGCCCCTCACCATGTCCACCGCGTGAGCGGAGAACGCAACCCTTACCTGCTTTCCCGCCACCGCGCTAAGCTCCTGCTCGATCTCAGCCGTGTGTCTATGTTTGGTTGCCTTATAAGGCCTCACGATGTTCGCTCTCTCAGGGTGGTGCGTCGCGAGGGAAAATTCTCTTCCAGAGGCTGAGGATCCCACTTTTGAGTCAATTACTATTCTGTCTATGTCCACCGCTCCTGTGCTGACAATCGGCGCGGCTCCGAGGATGGCGCTGGAAGCCAGGCAGCCGGGGCATGAAACCAGTTTGGCTTTCTTGATTTCCTCCTTGTGAAGTTCAGAGATGCCGTATACTGATTGGCCTAGTAGTTCTGGGTGTTCGTGTTTGCCGTAGTAGTACTCGTAGGTTTCCTGATTTTTTATCCTGAAATCGGCGCTGAGGTCTATGACCCTTACTCCTGTTTCTAGTAGTTCGGGTACGATGTTCATGGATGCTCTGTGAGGTACCGAGAGAAAAACGTAGTCGCACTTGTCGGCAAGTGTGTTTGCGTCGTAGCTCTCAAACTTTATTTGGGTTATACCCCTCAGATTTGGGTGTACGCTGCTCAGATACTTTCCGGCAAACTTTCTTGAGGTTACACAGGTTAATTCTGCTTCTGGGTGGAAGAGTAGCAGCCTCACAAGGTCTCCGCCGGTGTATCCTGAAGCTCCAACAATTCCGACTCTCATTTCACTATCTCCAGACAGTAATCAATTATCATGCTCGGAATATCCACACCAGTTAAGGGCACCGTGGTGTGGTACTCCATTGTGTGGTTAACCTCGTTAACCAGCATGCCCTTCTCGGTTTCTAGTATGTCAACCCCAAAGACCCCCTCTCCAATGGCCTTTGCAGCTTTTAAACTTATTTCCTCTATTTCTGGGGTTACGGGGCAAACTTCAGCCCTCCCTCCGAGGGCGGTGTTGGTTCGCCACTCGCCCTGACCAGCGATGCGGTATATTGCCGTAACGACCTTGTCTCCTATGATAAAACTTCTAATGTCCCTGTTACTCACTTTTTCCACAAGTTCTTGAATGTAGTAGATTTGGTAGAGCGCACCCATTGACTCTCTGCTTTCAAGTATGGCCTTGGCTGATTGGGGGTCCTTTAGCGGTGCTACGAGTCTTCCCCAGCTTCCGAAAACTGGCTTGATCACCGCGGGGTACCTTAGCTCATCTAAAGTGTTTAGGGCTGCCGCGATGTCGAAGGCTACGAATGTTCTTGGGCAGGGGATGCCCGCCTTCCTCAGGGCCAGGGTTGTCAGAAGTTTATCTGCACAGACGCTTGACACAGCGTAGGAATTAACCACGGGGTAACCCTTACTCTCCAAAATTTTTGTAACGTAGAGGCCCTTAAATGTGCTCACCATTCGCTGAAGATAGATGTCCGCCTCTGGTATGTTGTCGAAGTCTCCCGTGGCTTCCAAAAAGATGCTTTTACCGTCTATGACTACAAGTTTAACGCCCTTCTTCTTCGCGGCTTGGATCAGAGCTTTCTCGTCCCATCTCACACGGTCGCTTATCATACCGATGGTTTTCAACTCATTCGCCCCAGTCCTCACCCTCAAGCTCTGCTACCTTCAGCTCAACCTTGTCATTCTCTATGCTTACAACTTCTAGCTCTGATCCACAATCCGGGCACTCCACTATTTCTCTTATGACCGGGTCTTCTAGGTCCAGTTCGGCGCCACATTCTGGGCATTTACACTTGACCATGGTTCAATCACCTCATGAGCCTTAAATAGAACTCTTGAGTCTTTTGGCGGAAACTACGGTTTTGTTTTAGTTTTATAGTTCTTTTGATTGATGAGTATCTATAGAAGTTTAAGGTTTGAACGGTACTTTTACCACTTCACCTTCTTTTTCGCGTCACATGTCCTTGTGTAATTGTATTTTGAGTGTTAAGTGTGGGTTAAAGATGCTTTTCTTAAATAATTTTTCCTCATTTGGGTGGTTCAGTTTCAGTGTTTTTCCCAATTGATTGTTTGGACTGTTTGTGGTGGTGTGGGTGGTTTCCCGCCGAGGGGGAAAAAGATAATAATTAAATCCTTCCAGTGGTTTTATACCTAAACGAGTCCGGGAAGGAGTCTTAAATGAGAATCGATAAAGAACTGTGTGGAATATGCATGGCGTGTGCGAGTGTGTGTCCAAGAAACGCTGTCATCATAACAGAACATGAGGCGATTGTAAATAATCAGCTCTGTAACGATTGTGGAGTTTGTATTAAGGTTTGTCCGGTGGGAGCTATAACCATCGACGAGAGTGCAGCATCCTAGCGAATGTTCGTTTCCCTCTAAAGATGCACGGTTTCCTCAGCGAGTCCGTTGTGTTCCGCTCGAAACTCTTATTATTATCTTGAAAACAGGTAGACTCCTCACATTTCACTCATAAGCGGTAAAAAGATAAATAAGGGTGTATTCTCACCTTTCATAACGTTGTCCTTGTGTCCGATTGTTGTTTTAAACCATCAGCAGGGTGCTATCATGAGACTCAAAACGGAACTCTTAGTTGTCGGAGCAGGACCAGGTGGTACTGCCACTGCTATATCTGCTCTCAGAAAGGGCGGCAAAGTGCTTATCGTTGACCGGAAAACCAACGTTGGTGTTCCAGTCCAGTGTGGAGAGGCTATAGGAAAAACAGGGCCTGGACTAGCTGAAATTGAAATACCTGAAAATTCGAAGGTTAACCCTATTCGGGGTTTTCGTATCTACAGTCCGAATCTGACCAAGGTTGACTACGCTAAATCGGAGCCGGACGGTTACATAATTGATCGGCGTATCTTCGACAAAGAACTCCTCGCAAAGGCCTGTGAGATGGGTGCAGAGGTTCTCGTGGGGGCGAACGTCACCGATCTACTCTACAAAAACGATAGAATCAGCGGAGTGGTGGCTAGAAGATTCGGTGAAAAGGTCGAAATCGAAGCCGAAGTGGTGGTTGGTGCGGACGGAGTAAACAGCACAATAGCGAAACTCTCAGGACTCAGGAAAAGCATCAAAGTAAAGGACATAGAGAGTTGTGCGCAGTACGAAATGGTTGGAGTCCAGATAGACGATGTCGACCTGCTCGAGTTCTACCTCGGAAAACAGGTCTCACCTAGGGGATACGTTTGGGTGTTCCCTAAGAGTGAAAATCGGGCTAATATAGGCCTAGGAATAGGCGGAGGTATGGGTGAGAAAACAGCCTTCGAATACTTACAACACTTCATTAAGCACAACTCCAGAGGTAAGGAGATCTGCAAGAAAGCCAAGGCGATAGAATTCAGAGTCGGAGCCATACCCTTGGGAGGACCCAACCCCAAAAACGTCCTAGACAACCTGATGCTGGTAGGTGACGCGGCAGGACAGGTTCATCCCATTACCGGCGGTGGGATGGGCTACGCGATGGTCTGCGGAAGCATAGCCGGGAAAGTGGCCGTGGAGGCAATAACCGAAGGAGACACTAGTGAGGAGGCTCTGTCCCTCTACGAGGAGCTATGGCTGGAAAAATACGGAAAGGAATTTGAACAAATGCTCAAACTACAGAGACTACTAGCAGAAGCAGAGGATAAGCTGCTTGATAAACTCGCCCAAGTGCTAACCGGGCAAAACGTGGTTGAACTCACCGCAGGAAAAAAGATTGGTGTTTTCTTGAAGGCTGCGGCTAAGGGCGACAAGCAACTTTTGAGACTACTCAACCAGCTCCGTAACCTTCAGCTGGTTCAATAATCCAATGCTTCCGCTGACCACTTGAGAGGCGCGCTACACCGCTAACAAAACATCCATGAAAAACTTCCATGAAAAAAGTTTTAGGGGATGGAGGCCGAAAAATGACTACAATCTCCTTTAAAGAGTTCCAAAAAATGGATCTAAGAGTAGGGAAGGTAATCAAAGCTGAAAAAGTTCCAACAACAAAAAAACTCATGCGTGTTGAGGTGGATATAGGTGGAGGAGAGACCAGGCAAATCGTCGCGGGCATGGCGGAGTACATTAAACCTGAACATCTCACTGGCAAAAGCGTTGTTGTTCTCGTCAATTTGGAACCAAAAGAGTTCATGGGCTTAGAGTCGAGAGGAATGATACTAGCCGCGGATTTAAACGGTCGTCCTGTACTTATAACTCCCGAGGAAGAGACGCCACCTGGAACAAAAATAAGGTAAGATGTCTGGTAAAAAAGGTACTCAAATGCAGTTATATGTGTTAATGCTTTCCAAGAGTTTGGCGCCTTAACTCTCCTCCTTTGAATCTTTGAGTGTGGAAACTACTAATTTTTTTATCATAAAACGCGCCTTTTTTGCGAATTTCTCAAAAATATTATCCATTTAAGGTTAAAAAACTAAAATATTTTTGCGAAAAACACAAAATGTTCCGAAAAATATATATATAACCAAAAAAGAACAGAAGGTAAATACGGCTGAGCCAACGAAAATGTGCATGACTTCCCCTCCTCCCAATTCACGCCCTCCTCCCCTATGTTTTATCTCCCCTCTCCCAGCATTTTGTTCGTGTTGGCGATGAAGCCACCCCTAGTTTTCTGGGCGGGCATCGGAATCAGTATCCCCCTCACGTTGCTCGTGGTGGGGGAAAGCGATTTTTAATGGTTTTATCTGTGGTTTCCAGTAATGATTTTCTGGCTTTGACCTTTTTCGGGTTTGCTTTTTTCAAAAGAGATATATATTTTACCGTTGTTTTTTGTTTTGACTAGCGGTTTGGGGAATTTGTATGGGCTTAGACGATACGATTTTGGAGTTTATGAAGAAGCTGGGTTTGAGTGATGATGAGGTTAGAGTCTATTTGGCTGTTTTGGGTGCTGGGCGTTTGGCTTTGGGTGATGTTTCTTTTCTCACCGGGTTACCTCTTGACGCCTGTAAGGGTGTGCTGGATCGTCTGGTGGAGTTGCGTTTTCTGAGGAGGGTTCCCGGTGATGTGGATGGTTTTGTGCCTTTGAATCCTTTTCTGGCTGGTTTTTTGATTGTCTATGAGGATTTGGGTAATTTGTTGGAGGGTTTGCGGGAGGTTTTGAGCTCTAGGGTTGAGGATCTCTCTGAGAGGCTTGAGAATAGTAAGAGTTCGTCTTTGGATGAGATTTCGCGTTTGATTCGTTTGCGGTTGGATAATCTCAAGTCTTTCGTTGAGGAGTTTACATCGCTTATGGGTTCTCGGTTTGAGAAGTGTGCCGATTCTTTCAGGGATCTTAGTGTTTCTGTGGAGGAGACTATTCACTCTTTGCTCTCTACGGGTATTGTTAGCATGAGTGATGTTGAGCGTTTTGAGGATGTGAAGAGTTTCAGTCTTTCTGAGATTACCTCTGAATTTATCTCTAGTGTGGACGAGGACACAGGATCATTGGAGGATTTGGTAAGTAAGACCATTTCCGCTGTGATAGAAGAGGTTCACAGTCGTCTCGAACTCGTTAAGCTGCGTTTTTCGGCCGCTCTATCGGATCATCGTATGCGACACGAGAAAAGTAATTCTGATCTGGAAAGTCGCATTGGAAGTGTTTTGGATGAGGATTTGAATGCTCTAAAGCATTCTGTCGAGGAGATCGAGTCAAGTGTTCTTGGCATGCTCAGGATTGTTTTGGAGATAACGGATGAAAAGGTTGAACATTTCAAAACTAAGTATTTGGAAACCCTGAATGGATTGCTTAATGAGTATTTAGACGTTTTGACCTCATTTGAACCTAGGGTGAAGAGTATTGTTGATGGTTTGGAGAATGTTTCGTCGGATTTGATACGTTCTACTTCTGTTTTGGCTTCTCGAAGGAAGGCTTTTGCCAGCGTGGTTTTAAAGGGAGACGCTTTTCTGGAGGAATTGAACAATCAGACTAAGAACCTTCACGAGATGGCTAAAAGTTTGGGTGCAGATTTTCGGAGTATTATCTCGAATCAGATTGTTTCGGCACAGGAGATCACGGATCAGATTTCTAAAAGTTTTACCTCTTTTGTGGATGAGAAGACTAGCATTGTGAAGGATGAGGTGAGCAGGGTAGAGCAGAAAGTCAAAGAGAGTCTTGCCCAAGCGCCCTCCCGCATAAAGTCCAGAGTCTCTGACACTCTTTCTGAAATCATTAGAATCGATAATGAGGATTGTGAAAAAACGTGTGCTCAGCTTGAGCATGAGGCTGGAGGCTACATTGATGGTGCCTTTAAAAGCGTGAAGGATACTCTTGTATCGTTTGAGAGCGGGACGAAGGATATATTCTCAACTCACAAGAATAATATTAGAAACAGGATCAAACTCTTAGAGTATAGTGTTCTCCACCTCCGCAAAAAAATTGCTCAAATGTTGCAAACAAACGCTTTTGAATATGACCAGATGATCGACGAGCTTTACCACAACCTTTCTACTTCTGTAAATCAAAGAGTAGGAGTTTATATAAATGAGCTTGATCCCTTCGAGGAGAGATTAGCTTCAAGGATCTCTGAAAGCTACACGGAGTCATTAGATGCTGTAAACAGGAATGTTAATGACCTACTAGAGAGAACCGCAAGTATCCTGACTCAGATAGAGAAAAAAGAGGAAATTCTGAGAAAAATATGGGAAGCATCATATACCCTCCCCATACAGGATGTCAAAACGTGGTCTCTCATAGGTGAAGAGGCTATTGTTGCTCACATCAAATCTATGGTTAGACGAACCAAGAAAAATATACTGATAGTCTCCCCGGAACTTATTCCCGAAATTTTGGAGGAGCTGATTAATGTTAAAAGACTTAAAGCGACTGTTGTTTCAAATATTGATCTCAAGGTTTTCGAGTCTGTTATTAGGCATTTTTCGAGACAGGGTAACGTGAAGTTCCTCCATTACCCGAATAAAGACTTATGGTGTGTGATAAGGGACAATGATGAAGTTCTGTTTGCGCCCGTATCCGCCAAGGAAGAAATGGTTGCGGTGGTCTCAGAACAATATGGATATGTGAGGTTTAACCGAGAACTGACGGCACCTATGGTTCTGACAAAGAGTAAGGAGATAAAAATTTCTTAATCTTCCGGTTTCTTTTCAAACTTTTCTTCTGATTCAGCGTCCGTCACGATGGACTTTTCTGAACTTTCCGATGTTTCCGTCCTAGGCTTTTGAGGCGTGTTTTTCGACTCTAACATTTAAATATATGAAATCTTTATATTTTTTTCGAAAAAATAGTAGACTTACGATATTCTATATGTTTTTTAGGAAAAATTTATAAGTTAGAGGGTCTACCTGTTTTTTCGATAGAAACGCTTCGGATTAAATACTTGAGTCCGAAGCTATTGTTCAAGCTTACCTCCCTCTCTCCCTCCTCCCTCCTCCCCATTCTGTGGGGGTGTCTTATGCTTACCTCCCTCTCTCCCTCCTTTCTCCTTTTGCTTACACTCTTCTCAGCTCCGAGTTCTAGGTTGTTTGATTCGTCCGTTTTTGGATTGTAAGATTGTGTTTGTTTTGGTTTTTTAGAAGTGTGGGTATTTTGGGTGTTTTTTTAGTAGGGTTCCTAAGTAGATTGCGTCTAGGAAGTTTTCTATGGTTGGTTCCCATTCTAGGGCTATTATCCTCTTGTTTCTTGGTGAGTATATCTGCACTCCTTGGATGCTTGCGCGGCAGCATCTTACTATGTAGAAGTCGTTTGCTGTGGTGTCTTTTCTTGCGTAGTGGGCTGGGCATATGTCGATTTTTTTCATTTGTATCCGTGGGTTGAGTTCTTTCACTGTTTCGAAGGTTACTGGGCAGCCGACCACGAGTGTTGGTTCTTTTAGGGATGCTATTTTTTCTGAATCGACGTCTAGGAAGAGAAATTTTCTCTTTGTTGTTGCTTTGCATGGGAAGATTACTGGTTGACTTGTTTCGGGTATTTCTTTGAGTATGTCGATTGTGTTGATTTGGAACTTTGTGTCTTTGCGTACCAGTTTCTGCTTTTTGGCGTTTAGGGCTTGGTACTCTAGTCTAGCTGGTGGTGGGGCGACGTCGATTATCCCCACTCTCGTGTTTTTGGGTTCGAATAGGGTTATTCCTATGTGTTCGAATTTTGATTTGAAAATTACGCTTCGTGTGTTCTTTTTTAGGTGTTTTATGGTGGTTTTGATGACTTCGATTTTTTGTGTTGGGTCGAGGTTTGGGCAGTCTATTGTTAGTGTTTCTTCCTCATCGCTTAGGAGAATGGCGCTTGATATTGTTCTTATTAGGCTTTTGCCCACCGTTTTGACTTCGTATATGGAGGAACCTGTTGGTGACTCTGTTATCACGTATCTTGTGGTGTGGTATACTCTCTTTCCTTTCAGGGTTTTCTCGTTTTCTTCGTGTTTGAGTTTTACGATGTTTACTTGTTGTGGGTGGACTACTCTCGGCACTCTGTTTCACCCTTTTAGAGATCTCTTTGGGGAACAACATCGCATGCTGTGCATTTGAGGCACATGGTTCTGAATTTGGTTACGTCCAGGCCTTTTTCTTTTAGTATTTCTTTGTGTTTTAATGCGTGTGAGATTAGTCTTTCGGCTGAGGGGCGCTGGGCTCTGTTGTTTAGTGCTTTTTGTAGTGGTGTTTCAATTAGGGGGTTTAGGTTTAGGGGTCTGAGGGAAGCTATTACTCCCCAGTCTGCTAAAACCTCTGCGCCTTGGTTTACTGTTTCCTCTTTTTCGCCGAGTCCTATTATTATGTTTGAGCATGCGTGGTTTTCTCCGAATACTTTTCCTGCGTATTTTATCATTCTAAGATTTTTTTTGTAGTCGAGTTCGCTGCAGACTATTGCAAAGATTTCTGGGTCGTAGCTTTCAACGTTTATTTTTATTTCATCCGCTCCGGCTTCATATAGCATGTCTACGTGTTTTTCTTCTTCAACGAGAGGTTCGACTCCGATGGGAAGTGTGTCGCCGAATTCATCGCGTATGGCTCTTACCACTCCGCACATGTGTTTTACGCTTTCAGTTGGTGTGGAGAAGACTCCGGTTGTGAGTGCAACACAGCTTAGGCCTTTGTCTGCTACTCGTTTGATGATTCTTGTTACTGTGTGGGGTTGGAGGGTTCTGTGGGTGATGTGGGACTGTATTATTGGGGTTGCGCAGAATTTGCAGTGGTATTTGCAGTTGGTGTCTAGGTTGAGGAATGCTTGTTCTGGACAGTGGAGTAGGCTCTCGACCTGTTTTGCGGGGTAGAGGTCTCTTCCTTCTTTTTGAATCATTCTTCTTTCGATGTTGTAGGTGTATGGGGTTTCTGACCGGGTTTCAGCTAGTTTGAGGCGCACTAGTCTTCCGTCATTGAGGCGGAGGAATATGCAGTCTTGGCCTGTGCTGGGTCCCGCGGTTGAGTGATCCGGGAGAAAGGGCAGCTTTTTAACGTCGTTTACGAGTATTGCTCCTTTTTCTAGGAGTTTTGCTTTTGCCCATGTTGTTTGGGGGATTTCTTCGGACACTTTGAACCCTCATATATTTATATTGGGTCAGCGTTTGGAGAAACACAGAAAGAATTTGTGTGTGAACAGAAGTGGGAGTACAGAAAAAGCTTGCGGCGATTCTCGACAGGGCTTTGGACGAGAGAATCAGTTTTCAGGAGGCGCAGAGCCTGCTAGGTGCTGAGGGGGAAAACTTTGAGAAGCTGTTGGAAGTGGCTCGAATAGTGACCGATCGAGAGGTGGGGAGTGTTCTGCGTGTTTATTATCCTGCGCGAGTGTTTCCTTCAATCTCTGTGACTGGAGGCTTCTGTGAATTAAGGTGTGCTCATTGTAATGCTCATTATCTTCAGCATATGATACCTGCGCAGAGTCCAGATAAACTTTACGAGGTTTGTGTCAACTTGTACCGTGAGGGGACTGTGGGCTGCCTTATTAGCGGCGGAAGCACTGTGGAGGGACATGTTCCTCTTGAACCCTATGTGGATGCGATTAAACGTATCAAAAGGGATACGGATCTTATTTTGAATGTGCACACAGGGTTACTGTCGTTGGACTTGGCTGCGAGGTTGTCGGAGGCTGGGATTGATGTAGCTTCAGTTGATGTGGTAGGTGATAATGAGACTATAAGCAGTGTTTACGGGTTGGACAAAACCGTTCGTGATTATGAGGAGGCTCTGAATAACCATTTAAGGGCTGGGATAAAGCATATTGTTCCTCATGTTTGCGTGGGGCTAAACTTTGGGAGAATAGGTGGTGAAATCAGGGCCATAAAAATGGTGGAGAAGCTTAATCCGGAGACGCTGGTTTTTATTGCAATAATTCCGACTCGTGGGACTCTTATGGAGAATATTGTTCCTCCCAGTGCGGAGACCGTCGTGAAAGTGATTGCAATTGCTCGGTTAATGCTAAGGGATACTTCTATATCTTTGGGGTGTATGCGTCCTGGTGGAGTTAGGCGGAAGAGACTTGACTGTTTGGCTTTGGGTGTGGTTGATGGAATGGCGCTTCCTACCCCTGACGCTTTGAGAAAGGCGGAGAGGCTTGGTTTGGTGGTTGAAAAGTACGGTTCTTGCTGTGCGTTGCCGCGTGAATTTGAGGAAAGGGTAAAGGTGGCGTGTGATGGCTGAAAATTTTAACGTCGGAAGTTCCATTCTCTTGTGGCGTATTTTTC
>JAUQYY010000372.1 GCA_030587505.1 Candidatus Sigynarchaeota archaeon | reverse complement strand
GGCTATCGCCAGGCAGTGGGCCATGGCGGGAGTGGAGGAGGGAGAAACAATAGGCCTAAACTTCCGGAGCTGGCATCCGATGTATTCGCTTGGCTGTCTTGGCGACATCAGCGCGACCATGAGGCTTGAGTGCAGGTGGGTTGGAAACGAGGGACTCTTCCTCCTCAGCGGAAGAATGCTCCACATACTACGCTTCATGAAGCCGGTTGTGTATGTCACCGCTCTGGAGCTGTTAAAGTATCTTGAGCAGTCAGCCGGCCAGCTGGGAATCCCACTGAAGGGCCTGGTTCAGAAGAGTGTGGTAACCTTGGATTCCTCGAAAACCCCTAGCTCTGAGGAGAGGCAAAAGTGGGAGAACGCCTTCGGCTGTCCCCTGCTCTCCTGCTACAACATTAGAGATAACCTTTTCTTCCCCTCGGAGTGCCCCGAGAAAAAGGGTCTCCACGCGTGGGAAGACCTCTACCTCGTGGAGGCCGTAGACCCTCAGACCGGAGAACCAGTAGCCGACGGTGAGAAGGGAAAGCTCGTAGTGACAAACCTGTGGAACGAGGCGACACCGGTCATAAGGTACAACACCAACATCGACGTCCGGCTCGACAGGGAGAGATGCGACTGTGGAAGAACCCACCTCAGAATAATTCCAGCGTGAAGGAGGGAGATGTATGGAGTTTGAAGTTGGAAGAGAGTATTGGAACCCAACGGTTGAAACTATGAAGCGTGAGGAGATAAAGGAACTTCAAGCAAAAAAGATGAGAATGATCATCAGCCACGCCTACACCAATTCGCGCTTCTACAGGGACCACTGGAAGGAGGCGGGAGTAACACCCGAGGACATAAAGACCCTAGACGACCTCGTGAAGAAGGCGCCGCTGTTTCGAAAGGACGATGTCAGAGACAGAATGACCGAAGAGGACCCGTTCGGCGGGCTTCTGAGCGTGCCGATGAGCCACCTGGTTGCCTGCTTCGCCTCCACGGGAACGACGGGGACACCCACGTTCTACGCTTACACGAAGGACCAGGCGGAAAACATGACCATCGCTGAAACGAGAATCGCGTGGATGGTTAAGCTCCGCCCCGGAATGAGATACGTTATCCCTGGGGGCCCCTGGCACTGGCACAGCGTAGCCTTGTACGGTGCTTGGAGGAGGATCAGCCCGCGCTTCTACACGGCTGGGATGGTCGCGCCTATCACCATTCAGCAGACGTTTGACGCGATAATGAAGTTTAAACCCCACCACGTCTTCGCGGTTCTCGACGTCGCGTTCGGGCTGAACGAGGAGGCACGCAAGAGGGGAATCGAACCCTCCGAGCTTTTCTCAGACCTGCTCTACGCGAGAACCGGCCACGGTGAACCGATGACCAAGGTGTTGTTCGACTTCTTCAAGAAAGAATGGGGTATCAGGGACGCTTTTGACGGCGGAGGAATCGGCGAGGGGATGATGGTTTGCTGCGACTGCTACGCCCACTCCGGCCAGCACGTCTGGGAGGACATGTGGCACATAGACCTCGTCGACCCGGACACGGACGAGAGCGTGGCCTTCGAGACCGGTGAGAGGGGCGAGTACGTTGTCACAAACCTGCACTCAATGAGCATTCCCTACGTGAGGTGCGCTTCGGAGGACTACTGTGAGGTCTACCCCGAGGCCTGTGAGTGCGGCAGGACTCACATGAGGATGAGGATAACCAGCAGGACGGGCTGGATACTTGACATTCAGGGAAAGAGAATCACACCCTACGATGTCCGCCTGGCCATGGAGGAGCACCCCGAAACCCGAGAAGCAGCGTTCACCATAGACAAGTACGCTAAGAAGATGGGCGTGCTCAAAATCCGGGCGTCCTACAACAAGGAGATAACTAAGGACCCCGAGGAGCTAAAGGAGAGGGTTCAGAACACCATAAAGGAAAGGCTTGGTGTCGACGCGGAGATAACCTGGGTGGACTACTCGCAGCTTCCAGTCATGATGCACAAAATCCTGCGGATAACCGACCTGACAAAGGCTTAAACCCACACCCACATCTTCTTTTTATTTTTTTAGTTTGGTTCGACTTTTCTGAGAAGCTTCATCCGGCAGGTTCTGGGGTTCGCCGTGTAACTGTCGGGTTACTTGATTTCTGATTTGTGCAGTTGTTTCCTGTTCTGCTGCTTTTGTGAATGTTTTGGGCTGCGAAGAGGCTATAGCTACAAGTGAGAGTGTGGTATTATGTTTTAAGGGAGGCGTTCTTTTGCCAAGAGTTAGGGTTGGAGAAATCTACCTTTACTACGAGTCTCACGGAGATGGTTTTCCACTGGTTATGATAATGGGTTTGGGCGGCCCCGTTGAAACCTGGGACAAGTACATTATCGATGAGTTCTCCCGGGAGTTCAGGGTGATAGTTTTCGATAATAGGGGTTCGGGTAGGAGCGACGTTCCTGAGGGCAGCTACACGGTTGAGATGCTCGCCGAGGACACAGCTGGTCTCATGAGCGTTCTGGGCGTGGAGCGTGCCCACGTCTTGGGCGTGTCCATGGGGGGAATGATCGCCATCGAACTCGCCCTGAGGCATCCCGAAATGGTCGAGAAGCTTGTTCTCTGCTCAACCTCCGGCGGTGTCTCCAGGTTTGTTCCGCCGAAAATGGAGGTTCTCAAGAGCCTAAAGGAGCTGACCGGCGGGAGTCCCGAGGACGCCCTGGAGGGGCTTCTGCGGATCATGTACACCGAGGACTTTATCGCCGAGCACCCCGACAAGATAAAGGAGTTCATCGAGCGGGTGAGAGGCGCTCCGTTCTCTACGGAAGGCTTCACGAGGCAGCTCGGCGCGATAATGGTCTACGACGCCCACGGCCGGCTACACAACATTAAACAGCCAACCCTCATCCTTGCGGGTAAGAAGGATGTTCTCGTCCCCTACGAAAACTCCGTCATCCTGTCGGAGGAAATCCCCAACAGTAAGCTCGTGCTCTTTGATGACGCAGCCCACGGACTCCACTCACAGAAGAGGGAGGAGTTCTGTCGAATCGTCCTAGAATTCCTCAAAAACCGTGGAAACCAGATAAAATCGCACTAAACCACTTATCCCACCCTCGCCTGAAGCATACTATTGTAATTCCGATTCCATAAAAATGGGGGTTTAAATAGCTTTTAGGCCATCAATACTGGTGGTGGGTTTAGTGCAGCCGAGAGCCCGCATGTCCAGAGGAAGGATGCTGGGATTGTTTCTAGCCTTATTAGTACTACTAATCCTTCCGCTGACAGTGTCCTACTCCCTCCTCCCTCCATTCCTCCTTCCAACGCCTCCGGCTCATCCTAGGGCTGGTGAGCCAGTCCACTACAGGGGGGAGGTTGCCGTGTTGACGGTTAGGATGACGACCTCTCAAGGGGTTCCCGTTCCAGACGAGCTTACTCTTTTCCTCGACGAGGGAAACGATTTGCTTATCGGTGGAGCGTACACAAATGCGAGCGGGTACGCGGTCCTCGAGTGGGGTATACCCTCAGACTACCACCTGGGGCTGATCACAGTCAAAGCCTACTGCCCAAACAACTCCGACGCCGTGCCGGTTTACTTAAACCTCATCGTCAAGTCCAGAGCAACCCTCGAGAACCTCACCCATCCCTCCGCACTCAGCCCGGGTGAAGCGCTAACCGTTTGGGCTGTTCTCCTGGACAACTTGGGGGCACCCGTTTCGAACGCCTCCCTTGAGCTGCGTGACGCTCAGAACAACACTCTATCCTCAGCCACCACCGACTCTCAAGGCAACTGCAGCCTCTCCTGGCTCGTTCCCTTCAACGCTTCTCTGGGCGTGTACACCTTCAGAGTTGTGTTTACGGGTACGGAGTCTTACGGCCCCGTGGAGGAGGCCTTCAGCGTGACTGTTTCGAACTCTCCGGGAGATGCAAGGATAGTTTCTGTTTTCTTGAACGTTACGAGGGTTAGACCAGGCGAAAACGTCCTCGTGGTAGTGAACACAACTGTTGTGGGTTCGTCGGTCTCGGTGCTTGTCAACGGCGTTGAACTGACACTGGTTGACGGAGCGACCTGGATGGGTGTCATCAAGGCTCCCTCAACCCCGGGAGAGTACACTCTAAGCGTGGTTCTCATCTGCGACGGAGAGGAACAAGACAACTACTCAAGCACTCTTATTGTTGAGGCGGAAACCCAGAGCTTCCCTGCGGGCGTGCTCCTCGCTCCGCTGCTGAGTCAGCAAACCCCGGATAACATGCTGGTTCCTCTTGTTCTGGGCGTCTCAATAGCATTCGGTTCAGCCTTTGTTGCCTGGAGAAAGGCACCCCGCCAACCCCGATTCTCTAGGGACTACACCCTGGATGTTCTAGGTCCCTGAGCCGCTAGTACATCTCTGGGACGTGCAGTGGTTGACGGAAGAACGGGTGAAGCGTTTCGTTCCGTGTTTCCATTTTTCTGAGTTTATCGGTGGGCGGTAAGTTTTTTTGTGAAGACCCTTGATAAGCTGAGGGGTC
>JAUQYY010000355.1 GCA_030587505.1 Candidatus Sigynarchaeota archaeon | reverse complement strand
AAAAACTTGACGAATTGAAACCTCAGGGAGAGGTTAAGAGGTTTTCAGACTTTGGGTTAGGTATGTCCGAGGAGATTGACCGCGTCACGCGTAGGATAGTCGGAAGGGTTCTGGCTGAGGGCGGGGATGAGCGTCTTGCGCGGCGTTTGAGTTCTCTTAGGAGGAGCTTTGTGAGGGAAGCGTTGGAAAGGAATCTCAGTCTGGCTCAGGTCGAGAGCGAGTTTACCGAGAGGGTTAGGAGCGTGTTGAACGGTGAGGCTCACTGACTGGATACCCCGAGACGGCGACGCCATACTAACGGGAGAGGGTTTCGTTTTTTACACGTTCGGGTACGTTCACCCGAGGGATAGGGTAGTATCCTTCATCAAGTATATTCCAAAGGAATTCCAAGATTATTTCGATGTTCCTTGGCTGCCGTACGAGTGGGAGTTGGAGGGTGTTAGGCTCGTGCGGCCGGAGAAGCTCTACTCCCCTAAAATTTATGATTCTGTTGTAAACTCTCTCAGAGAGATTATTCCCGATGCGGTGTACTTCAACCCATACGTTGGAAAAGAGCTCGTCACCGTGCCCAGAGTGCACATAAAAAGGGTTTATGTTCCCCAGGAACGCTTACAATTCCTTCTCGGTAAAAGAGTCCACGATGAACTTGAAAGAAAAGCGGTGGAGATCATAACGCTGCTGTCCCGAGAGTCCGGGGTGGCGTTGGAGGACCTGGGTATACACGGCTCTATTTCTCTCCAGATGCACAACTTCCAGAGCGACATAGACATTTCGGTTTACGGGTCGGAGAACTTCTGGAGAGTCAAGGAAGCGTTTCACCGACTATCCAAAAAGGGGATTGTTTCCGTTCTCGAGCTGGACGAGTTTGACAAGGTGAGAAGAAACAGGGGTCTGTATAAGGGTACACGATTCGTGATTAACGCCACCCGAAAAACAGAGGAAATAACCGAAAGGTTTGGACAGTACAAGTACGAAGCCGTGAAACCCGCGGAAGCCACCTGCCTGGTCGTGGGCAACAACGAGTCCATGTTCCGGCCTTCAATATACGAGGTTGATGACTGTAAGTCAGAGCGGCTGAGTGAGGAGGAGTCGCCCAGCAGGGTTGTGAGCATGATTGGACAGTTCAGGGACTTTGCCGGTGTGGGTGAGAAAATCAGAGTCAAGGGGATGCTCGAAAAGGTACAGGCCCTGCCCTCCGGCGGGGTGAGGTACAGAATCGTCGTCGGATCGGGAAAGGGTGAAGAGTACCTGTGGCCACTGAGCAGGGCTTCACGATTCCCCCACAGCCAAAAATAGCCCCGTTGGTGAAAAAAACTTTTGAGATTTCTGCTTTAAAGGAGAGAAAGTGGTATGGTTCTGAGAGTGAGAGATAAGGACGCTCCTGTTTCGCGGGAGGGCATCATCTTTAGGGTCTACGGTTATGACCATCCGCCGAACGCATGCGTGTGCGACGTGGAGTATGCCCCCGAAACCATTTACCAGGCGGTTGAGCCCAAGGCTGTTCGAACAGGGCTTCCCGTAAAGTATTACAAGTTCTACGCTGATGGGGGTCTCAGATTCGTCCAGGAGAGGTATCCTCAGTACCAGATTTTCTACGAACCTCTCCAACGCCTACTCGTGGGAATGAAAGAGGATCAGATAGTGGAGCTTAGAAAACCCGATTTGAAGCTCGCAGAGATTCTGGAAGAAGAGCCCCGTGACGGTTTAATGAGGGACCTTTTAACCGTGCTCAATCTTGTACTAGACCATTCAAAGCTGAAGCCCTCCGATTTCGGTGTCTTCGGCTCCCTTCTACACGGTTTCTACAGCGTAAAGCACAGCGACCTTGACTACGTCATTTACGGCGGTTCCAATGTTGAGGAGCTCGTGGAGGTTCTCAGCGATTTTTACGGTGACAGGGACGGTGCCCTTAAGAACGAATTCGACTTTTTCGACGAGAGAGCGGAGCAGAAGAACTGGAGATTTGAAAACTACACCCTCAAAGAGTACGCCTGGTACGAGAGGAGAAAACGCATCTACGCGCTCTACGACTCAAAAGAGCTGGGAAGAAGAATCAAGGTTGAGTTTGAACCAGTAAGAGCCTGGAACGAAATAAAAAACGAGTACCACCCCGACACCCGAATAACCAGAGCGGGGTGGACACGTGCGAGAGCCATAATACGGGACGACAGGGACTCCTACTTCATGCCGGCAATCTACCCCATCGAAATCCTAGAGTTTGTTAGGGGAGATAAGGCAGACAACGTGGAGAGAATAATCACATACGTAGAGGAGTACAAAATGCAGGTCAAAAAGGGCGAGGAAGTCATAGTGGAGGGAATGCTCGAAAAGGTTCAGACACCCCGAAAAACATTTCACCAAATAACACTGACGCACATCCCCGGAAAAAAATACTACAAACAAGTTCTAAAGCTCAGCTCACACCGGAATAGAACAAACCAATCATGAAAAAGAGAAGAGAAAAAAGGAAACAAACAAATGAGTTCCCACTGTAATTGGGACTATCTGGCAGTGTTTTGCCTTTTGCTTCTTCTATCCGTGTTTTCACATAAGTTTAGAACTTTTATATAGTGAGGGAAACTAGTTTAAACAAGGGTTATAAGCAGACGGATGTAGAAGTTTCCGTGGTGTTGAAGGGTGTCGAAGTTTTACCACGATGAGGATGCGGATCTGTCCGCGGTGAGAGACAAGCTGATCGCTGTCATCGGCTACGGCAATCAGGGTCGCGCCCAGGCGCTGAACATGCGGGACAGCGGCCTCAACGTTATAGTGGGAAATATTAGGGATTCTTACTGGGAGCAGGCTGAGGCCGACGGCTTCGAAGTGTATCCCATAAGGGAGGCGGCCAGCATAGGCGACGTAATACTCTTCCTTATTCCAGACGAGTTGATGCCTCAGGTCTACGAGAGGGAGATTCGGTGCGAGCTGTCAGGGGGAAAAGTTCTCTGCTTCGCGTCGGGCTACAACATAGCGTTCGGTTTTATAAAGCCGCCTAAAGATGTGGATGTTGTCATGCTCGCGCCGAGAATGATCGGTAAGGGTGTGAGAGAGCTGTTCGTTAAGGGTGAAGGGTTCCCGAGCTTCATCGCGGTTGAGAACGATGCGAGCGGAAAGGCTAAAGAAATAGTTCTGGCACTGGCGAAGGCTATAGGCTCAACGAGAGTTGGTGTGCTGGAGGTCACAATGGCTCAGGAGGCCTACATGGATCTATTCACTGAGCAGGGAATAGGACCCGTTATCGGGAGAACCCTCATGGCCGCCTTCCAGATTCAGGTTGACGCGGGTCTCCCCCCAGAAGCGGTTCTCATAGAAATGTACATGTCCGGAGAACTCGCACTGGTTTTCCAAACATTCGCAGAGATGGGAATCGCGGGGCAAATGGAACTACACTCACAGACCAGCCAGTACGGCTCACTCAGCAGGAGCCTATCCCTCAACATTGACCCGATTGTTGAGCATCTCAAAAAGGTGTTTGAGGATATAAGAAGCGGCGCCTTCGCAGAAGAGTGGAGGAAGGAACAAGAAGCCGGATACCCGAAGTTTAAAGAGCTGAAAGAACTGTCCAAGCTGAATCCCCTAGCACCCTACGAGAAAAAGGTTATAGAGGGACTAAGACGAAGAAAACCCGAATCCCCCTGAAAAAAGTCAAAAAGGGTCGACGCTTGGTAAGTTGATGGGAGGATTGTGGAGTGCCCAAAGCTGTTCCTGTCCATATTGGTCTTCTGGGTCACATCGACCACGGCAAAACAGAGGTGGCCAGAGCCCTGAGTGAAATTGTTTCCACCGCTGGTCTAGACAAACACCCTCAGGCCCAAGAGAGGGGAATCTCAATAGACCTAGGCTTCACATCCTTCCATCTAGACGGTTACCTCGTGACCCTGGTGGACGCCCCTGGCCACGCGGAGCTCATTCGAAGCGTTGTTGCCGGAGCCAACATAATAGACGCGGCTATACTGGTGGTGGCAGCCGACGAGGGGCCAAAAATCCAAACGGGAGAACACATCATAATTCTACAGAGCTTCGGGATATCAAAGGCAGTGGTTGCTCTCAGCAAGATAGACCTGGTTTTCCCCACCAGACTTAAGAAGGTTAAGAACCAGATCCAAAACATTCTAAGAGGCACAT
>JAUQYY010000337.1 GCA_030587505.1 Candidatus Sigynarchaeota archaeon | reverse complement strand
ATGGTCTTATGTTGGAAAGATTTATATCAGCGAGTTCTAATCTCTGTGTGAGTCAGCTTTGAGGAAGGTGGTGTTGCTGGTGGATGGTGTTGGAGTCCTAGCGGCTGTTGCCTTTTCGTTGCTCTATCCGCTGATCATTTGGTTTCTGGTGAAGAGAGTTCGATTCGGAGATGAGTCCTACCGGTACCTCTTTGCGGCATTCCTGCTTGGGGCTGCGGTGTTTTACCTTGCGTATCTCAGAAAGCTTTACGCTCTGTTCCTCGGAGGAGTTGCTCTCTATGGTGTGGACCTTATAGCGACGGGTTTCGTTGAGGAGGCTGCAAAGCTGCTGGTTCTGCTAATTCCGTTCATTAGGGCTAGGCTTGATGAGAGGAACGGTGCCTTCTTCGGCTTGGTTGTTGGCTTGGGTTTTGGCGGCGGAGAAGCGGTGTTGATGCTCTCCATGGCCGCTGTGGCTTACTCGCTCAACCAGTTATTCCTTCTCATTGACCTTTTGGCTCTTAGCACTATCGCGTCAATGGCGCTCTCACCGATGGAGACGCTTTTCTTGGGCCTCTATATTGTTCCACAGCTGCTCTCTGAGGTAAACGCGATTTTCTCGGTTGTGCTTGGACCCAGCCTGGTGGGAATTCCCTTGATCTCTGTTTACGAGAGAGCGATTGTTATACTGTTCCACGCGTCCCTCGCGGCTATCATTGGCTACGGACTTGTTAGGGGCAAGACGCTGAAGTACTACCTCACTGTGGTGGCTGTCCACATATTCCTGGATGTCTTCGCTGTTCTGTACGCCTTCGGAGTATTAGGGGTTATGCCCGTTGAGGCCATATTGACGGTGATCTCTGTTGCGCTGTTTGTTTACGTAATGTTAAAAAAGGTTCTGCCGGCGGAGCAACTTAAGGGTTAACTCTAGAAATGGGCTGTCCTTTATTGCAACTCCCACGTCCCCATTTTTTCTTTGGATTCATCTTTGAGGAATGGCAAGTGCAACTGTTTTGGTTTATGCGGGATTGTTTTCCTCTTTCTTTCGTCTCGACTTTGGCTGTTTTGGACGGGTATCTTTCGATCGTTTGGTAATACTTATGTGCCTCCGATTGCCTTTTCTAAAAAGAGTTAAATTTTTTCAAAAATCGAAAACTATTCAGCTTGCAGCCAAAAAATAAAAGTTATAGGAAAAATTATTATAATATAAATATATCTAATATTTTAGGAAAACAACAAAGAAGAAAGAAAAAGATAGGAAACACGACAAAAACAGCCCCACGGCTCCACCACCACAAGTGCAAAAAGAGAAGAAATCCAACAAATCCGCGTCTCTTCAAAGAACACCCGAAGCTCCCAACGTGGCTCAGAGAAGGGAAAAGCACTCCAACCCAGCCCCCGAGCTTTAAAGAACCACCAAACAGAGGAGAATTCTCATGTTTTTCGAGAATTTAAACAATTGTCGAATACCGCAGATTTGACAGCAATAAAGCTTATAAGTTCTGTTTCAGCTTAAAGATGAGTAATAGCACTCACGTGCCATTGCGAGCCTCAAAAGTAAGAAGTGAGTGGAGAAAAGATAAATTAGGAGGAAAAACCCTTGGCGGAAGCGAAAGCTTGGACAATCCTCGGTCTCATTGGATCGATCTACACCATACTCGCAGGAATAGTCATTATGGCTTTGGGAGTCGCGGCCGCAAACCAGCTTCAGCAACTGATCATGATGATGTACATTCCAGCACTACAGCCGTACTATAACTATATTCTCGCTTGGATTTCGATGATTTCTCCGAACCTTGCAACCTGGTCACTAGGCCCTCTGGCACCGATTTTCGGTTTCCAAGGTGCTGGCGCCCTATCCGGAGCAGGCATAGCAATTCTCATCCTGGGTATCCTGAACATAATCGGCGCCGGTCTGCTTTGGACGGGGAACAAGTGGGGAGCAGCCCTCTGGATACTCTTTGGACTCATCCTGACGTTCGTTGCGTTCAACTTCGGCGGACTCCTGTGTCTCATCGCAGGGGTTGTTCTCTGGTACGAACTCTAGGGAATCCGATTCTATAACCCCTAACAAAACTACCACTATTTTTCTTTTTTTAAAGTCCAGTACACACAAGTGTAAACAAGTTGACCGCTCGTTTTTGAGGCTTTTGAACGCTAAAAAAGATTAAAATGAAATTAGAAATAATTTAATCGTGAAACCATTCTCCGTATATTCACCGCTTGGCACAAGGTTATAGAAGGTTTTTGGATGTCTCACGTTTCACGAACAGGATACATTCTAATTGGATGCGTTGGTGGAGCGTACGCAATAGTGAGCGGATTGGCGATGATGCTAATCGGAGCCGGTATTCAGGGAAATATTCTCTTGTATATGGCCGTGTCGACTCTCTTTCCGCAACTCACCGAAAAGTTCCTCGCGTACCTGTCGATGATAATTCCAGCCCTAGGCTCCCTTACTCTAGGCCCGTTAGCAGGATATTTTGCAGGTACCCTTATCTGGAACATTACCACCTTTGGGATGATAGTTTCGGTACACGGCTTTATCATCCTAATGAGTTCCGTTGGGGCTTGGACGGGCAACAGGTGGTACGCAATCATGCAGGTTATTTTCGGCCTGATGGGCACTTTCGCCTTCTTTAACTTCGGAAGCCTACTGGGCCTCATAAGCGGAGTGGTGCTCTGGCAAGACCTCAAATAAGCCAATCTTCTTAATTCCTAATGTTCCGCCTTCTTTTGAAAGCATTAAACGGTTCTCTCAGCTACCACCCACAGAAAAGCACCGCTGAAGTCTGGTGTCCTCCAAATCTTTGAAAACTCTTTGAGGGTGATTCTCTAAAGCTTTGTCTCCCTCCCAACCCTTTTGTGAAACAATTTTTTGGTAGAGAACGCTGTGAACCCTCTTATGAATTTCCGTGTCAACACCTTCAGAATATTTTTGATCTTTGAAACTGCCGAGGAATTCTTTTCCGAGGGTGGCGACATGATATTCATCGACGAAGACCCGCTTCCTACCATAAACGGTACGGGAACAGAGGACTACTTCAACACCGCCTTCTGCCCGGCTCAGGAGTACTGCGCCCCTACCACGGCATAACCGTTCCTGTAGTACCAGACGATTCGAACATCCATTATCACCAGTGTTCCTCGCTCCTTTTCGAACTTCACGTTGTCGAGCCTCGTGCCAATGTTCTCGTAGTGTAGAGGGACAGATTCACCTCTTTGAGTAAAGTCCACATTGAGAAAAACGGGGAGTGTCGTATTTTAAATATTCGTATTATTCGTATAAATGGTAATAAGCATGCTCAAAGTGACAGGATTCTCACCTTTTATACAACACGAATCGCAATGGTTGCTCCGAGCCCGTCACGGCACAGAGCCACAATGGCGGCTATTACAGGATTTCCTGATGTTCTCAAACAT
>JAUQYY010000334.1 GCA_030587505.1 Candidatus Sigynarchaeota archaeon | reverse complement strand
AATATCCAGAGCCGTTAAAAATGAGGGTTACGGAGAACACCGCCCAGTTTTGAAGCTTGTTACGCTCCCACCGGGAAACCAAGTTACGAGGGCTTTGTTCAACTGGTAGATCGGGGCACCATCAAGGAATTCTCTCATTAGCTTCTTATCCTCGTGCTTGGCTACAAAGATTTCGGGTTTCTTCAGAAATACACCACAGTGAACAGAGGGACTTATTATCCCGCCCCCCTTCAGCTCAGCGATTATAGCCCCCGTGTTATTGAGGCCAACCCGCAAACAGCCCTCCTCCAGAGAAGAGGCGTTTACCATGCCGCACACACCCCTCTCAACCGCGTACCGAAGAACCAGGGGAACCTTTTCGGCGTACAGTGCGCCTATCTCCCAGAAATATTCCCTCACCAATTCCTGCCAGGTTTCCTGCCTACGTTCCTCTTCGAGCTTTCTCACCCCCAGAGATATTATGCGGGGTATCTCATACCTCTCCCCAAGACTTGGAAGATTCAACCTGTTTCCCCAAGCTAAGCAATCACCCCTTATTCCACCCTCCTGGTAAAAGACGTTCCACTCCTCACCCAGCAGGAAAACATCAGACATTATATCTTCCTTTGTGTATCCGGCGGGTAGACCGCACACCGAAATCACACTCTCCATAACTTGTTGAGCTTCCTCATAGGTGAAGAATCTTTGACGATAGTATCGGCTGAGTGTCAACGCCACAACAAGCAAAACCTGCTCATACTCGTTTACCAAGTGTTTTTCGACAACCCTAAATATCCTGGGTGGATTTTCAATCAGACACGGCTCTTTCCCGCTCATTACCAAACATCTCTGAAACAGGTCTGCTCCTGAAAAACTAAAGGAATATAATTGATTCAGTATTCTTATCAGCTAAAGGTGGATTCCTATTTGATTAAGTTTTTCAAAGCAGTATTTCGGCTAATTTTCGCCTGGTTTAGAGTGTTACTCGGGCCTTTTCCAGCCCTCTTCAAGAAAGTGCACCATCTTCTCGTACCACTGGTCCAGGGCCGCCCTTACCATCTTTTTGACTTCCGTCGGCGGTGCGGCCTCGTACTCGTAGAAGTACCCTCCCCTAGGTATGTTCCTTGTTCTCCTAGTCGCCAAGCCCTTGCTTATCAGGTTTGTTAGGGATCTCTGGACTGTGCTCCGGTTCCGCTGAAGTTTATCCGCTATTTCCTGAACCTGCATGGGACCGTCCAAGAGTGTGAAGTAGGTTCTCACCTCTAGGTCTCTTAGACCCAGAGCACACTTTATTATGTCCGCAGCCTCTAACTTACCGGCGGCTATATGTGCGCGCATCTCTTCCATCAAAGCTATCACCGTAAAAACAGAGGGTGTACATTTAATAAATGTTGTGCATTAAAGTGAACAACTATGAACATATGCACACTACTTCTACAACCATACAATCCCAGAAAAAGCTAAACTCAATGTGGCACCAACAAGAGAAAGTGTAGACCTTCTCTCTGAAGGAAAAGAGTGTTAGAAAATAGTTTTCCGAGAATTCTAGCCGGTTTTGATGTATTTTTTGAGTTCCTTTTCGGGCAGCCCTAGAGCGTAGAGAATGCTGAGAAGATTCTTCTGGGCTATGACGCCATCCGCCACCTGTTTGAGAACCTGCTTGGCGTTGAACGCGATTCCCAACCCGACATCGTTGAGCATGAATTGGTCATTAGCCCCGTCGCCGATGGCAACCACCTCATCTTTGGATATACCTTCTATCTCGGATATCCAGTGTATTATCTCCGCTTTCTTTTTCCCGTCTATAATCGGTTCCTCCACCTCGCCGGTCAGTACTCCGTTCTTTATGATTAGCTTGTTGCCGAAAGCGTAGTCAAGTCCTAGTTTTTCTTTTAACCTGTCGGTGAAATACGTGAAGCCGCCGCTGATGAGGGCCACCTTGTAGCCCATCGATTTGAGAGACCTAATAAGTTCCTCCGCTCCGGGGGTTAGATGCATGTTTTCCGCTATTCGCTCCAGGTGTTTCACCTCCAATCCCGCCAGGAGTTTGACGCGCTCACGGACAGCCTCCGAGAAGTCAATCTCTCCGTTCATTGCCTTCGTGGTTATTTCTTTCACCTGGTCTCCTACACCAGCTATCTTAGCGATTTCGTCGATGGTTTCCTCGTCTACCAGTGTGGAGTCCATGTCGAACACTATGAGTTTTTTGGACTTTTGGAAAACGTTTTCCCTCTGGAGGATGACACCGACCCCCATGGATTCGCACAGGTTTTGGAGCTCTGCTCTAACCTTCTTCAGAGGGTGTTGAAGGTCGCTTAGGTCCACTAGCATTTCCATGGCGATCATTTCCCATCTTGCAATCATACGGATTTTCTCAATGTTTATATTGTAGTTTCCCAACAGTGTTGAGGTTTTTGCAACGATACCCGGTCTGTCTTTTCCGAGAATCGTTATGAGCGCCAATTCTTTTTCGGGTTTTCTCCGCCCCTCAACGTAGGGCTCCACGCTGACCTGCAGGCCAACCTCTTCACCTTTTTTCAATAGTCTATTTTTTAGTTCTTCGATAGAAACGCTCGCCGAGCCCGCGTCAACAATCATAAACATGGCGAAAAGTCCACGAAGCACGGTTTCCTCGACATCAACGATGTTAGCGTTAACATCTGCTATTACGCTAGTTAACCCAGACACCAGTCCGGGCTTGTCACGCCCGATTGCTGTCACGGTGATTAGTTTTGATTGACTGTCTGTCAACTCTCATCCTCCAATTCGTTAAAAAACGCTGTAAAGCACTTCGAGATTAAAAAATTTCGTTTTTTCAGGGTTGGTTATTATTAACAGCACGTGAAGAAATGTATAAAAAGATTTCTAAGAAATGGGATTGTTTCAAAACATAGGGGTAAACGTTTCGGGGTGAAGAGCTTGATTTTATGATGAGGCTCGTCGCGTTTTCGAAAACGGTGGTTTTTCCTCACTGAGCTTTCGGTAAAAAAATTGAAGGGAATTTGAGTTCATCTTGCGACACGTATATTGGAATTGTTAATAGATATCTTTTTGTTTATGTTTCTCTTCATTTTTGCTAGTAAAATTTTATTTTTGATTAATTCCAAGATGGTAACATATATAAAGGTGCAACTGTATTGAGAAACAAACTTTTAGGATTGTGGATTGGAGGCGGTTAGCATAGAGGTCAGCAAAACCACAATCGAGGCGCTCAAAAACTTTGGCTTGAGTGAGTACGAGTCCAGAGCATACATCGCTCTGGTGTCCTTGGGCATCGCCACGGTGAAGAAGGTGTGTGAATTAGCGAACATACCACATCCCAGAGCTTACGATACACTCGCCGCACTAGAGGAGAAAGGACTTGTCGAGGTGCAGCAGGGAAGACCGAAAATCTATAAGGCCGTACCCCCACGCATGGCGTTTAGAAGGCTTGAAAAGGCACTAAGCAGAAACAAGGAGTACGCCATAGAGGAACTCAACGATTTTTACGGTGTGCAGAGACCAAAGCATGAATTGTGGACAATGCACGGAAAACGAAACATCGTCAACAAGATAGAAGAAATGCTAATGGGGGCAAAACATTACGCCATGCTCTCCTTCCCAAAAGACCTACTAATGGAAGTAGAAAAAACACTCAAATCCGTATCCGAAAGGGGAGTACAACTCAAAGTCTGGACATGCACCGAGGAAGACGACCCAAACTTGATTCTCCCCCCTAGAGACAATGTAGAAATGGTTTTGGATAATCAGGTGTACGCGAACCTACTCGTTGTTGATGGAACCGAAGCTCTGATCTCATCCGGATGCATCGAGGACTACAGAGGACCCTGGATAGGGATATGGACAAACGAACCCAGCTTCATCAAGCTCATCAGCATCTTCTTCAAAAAACTCTGGAAAGAAAGAAAACTCGAAGAAGAAAGAGAAATCCTAGTCAGAGACCTAATGAGGCTGAAGGCCCCCTAACACCAGTAAAAAGAAACAAAACAATTTTCAAACCAAAAGATGGTAGCATTAATCTAAACCGGAAAAATGAACACCGCTAAGCACAAAAAATCAAAAGAAAACCGTTCTCGACAAAAGAGTGTTAATGTGTTTACCAGTTTCTCCAACTATCTAACCATTACCAGCCGGGTTCTCCATGATTAGATTTTTATTCTTGCGTGTCTAAAATAATTAGACAACATAGTCTGTCAAGAAAGGAGAGAGACGCTTTTGTTTAGTGAGGAAATACTGGGAGTTGCAAGACTCATAAAAGAGTCTAAAAAAGTTGTTGTTCTTACAGGGGCAGGCATATCAGTTGAATCGGGCATACCGGACTTCAGGGGACCCGATGGCCTCTGGAAAAAGTTCGACCCAAACAAGGTGGGCACAATCACGTCCTTTCTCTCAAACCCCGAAGACTGGTGGAAGATGGCACTAGAGCTCGCACCAGTGCTCTTTAACGCCGAACCAAACCCCGGGCACATCGCCCTCGCCGAGCTGGAGAAAATGGGAAAGGTTCAGGCAATAATAACGCAGAACATTGACGGACTACACCAGAAAGCTGGAAGCAAAAACGTGATAGAGGTCCACGGAAACGTCAGGAGCGCAACCTGCCTACAGTGCAAAAAGAAGTACGGCATAGACTACGTGATTTCAGAGGTGGAAAAAGGCAACCACGTGCCCAGATGCGCAGAGTGCAACGGAATAGTGAAAATAGACGTGGTCATGTTCGGGGAGATGCTACCCGAAGAAGCGATCTCGGAAGCCTACAGGCTGGCACAGGAATGCGACCTGCTAATCGTCGTGGGTTCATCACTGGTCGTGTACCCTGTAGCCGCCCTACCGGGAATGGTGATCAACAGAGGCTCAAAAACAGTTATCATCAACATGGAAGACACCGGATACACGAAGTACGCAGAGTACCACATCCACGGAAAAGCAGGGGAAATCCTACCCCAAATAGTTGAAGCCCTAAAACAACTAACCTAACAAAACGCAAACCCAAAATCCCTATTCCAGATGTTCATGTAAGAAACAAAGAGCAAAGGAAAATCCCACAATAATTCTTTTTTGTTCTGCCGCTGACCAAAAACAGGCCGCCCAAAAAGCAGCGTTTTGAGAAATAAGGACTTCTATAGAGCTTCTCTTTAATGATTTCCTTTATAAGGATGTTTGTCGTTATTATTACTGTTGTTTTGCTTGTTGGTGGTGGTTTGGGTGCCGAGGCCAAGGCTGACGCTCGAGAGGAGTGTGGACTTCGCGGAGCT
>JAUQYY010000333.1 GCA_030587505.1 Candidatus Sigynarchaeota archaeon | reverse complement strand
ACAGGAAGACCAGGGACGGAGGCAAGCTGAAGTACCGGAGGCCAGACATGCGGAGAAAGGGGCTTCTTCTGAAGTACATAGCCCACAACATTCACGGATGGTTCATGCAGCTAGCCTGGAGCCGAGCTCTCCAACCGGTGCAAGCCCCGTAGGGTAGGGCACAGGACAACACCCGGAACCCCAGGTCAGCTGACACTCCGTCTGTCCATTCGGCTCAGCGGCCACCACGGCGGCTCCTCCCTGGCTACTCAAGGCAGAAGAGGGAAACACGGACGGTAACACACCCCAAAAAACAATAAACAAGCAAATACTTCAATTTTTTGGGCGCGTTCCTACTATTTAGGGCTTCGGAAGCAACGAGAACAAAGTCTGCACAAAAGAAGATAAAGCACGATGTTTTTCTTAAAGGCCTTGGAATCGGAGAAAAACATCCTAAGCCTTCTTTGTATTTGTCGGCCGCTTAATCGTGTAACTCTACCAAAAAATGCGCCTGTTACATTGTGTCAGAAAAAGAAAAAAGAAAAAATAATTTTCTCTAACCACTTTTTAGCGGCCTGAATTTGGGCAAGCTAAATTCCTCCGTTACGTCGTCAAAGACAACTTCAACGTCCATGTCAACTTGGGCATCTTCTGGTTTGCACTCAACGAGATTGCTTAACATGTGGACTCCTTCCTCAAGCTCAACAAGGGCGATTATGAAAGGAACATCCTCTCTAAACTCTGGATACCCCGTGCTATAGACCACACAAAAGCTGTGTAATTTCCCTTTTCCACTCGATTCGATCCAATTCAGGTTCGAAGACATACACTTCGGGCAGAACGCCCTGGGATAGAACACATTTTCACCGCAGTCTCCACACTTCTGAATCATTAGTTTGTGCTCCCGCGCTGCCTCCCAATACTTCTTCGAAATTGGTGTAGGCGTCGGTAAGGGTTTCTTATACTCCACTTTTTCACCTCCCGAGTATGAGCGTTGCGTGATGATACATCATTCCTCCGTGTAATTCCACAAAAGCTACCTCCGCTCTGTCGACTTGCCGCCTTTCGGCCTCTCCTTTTAACTGCCGCATCGCCTCTATTATGTGATGAATGAGAGGACCGATACCATCATGTACGCCACACAGAAGCCCCCCGTGAGTGTTAATCGGGAGTTCTCCTCCAGGCTCCGAGAGTCCTTCCTCGAAGAATTTTCCGCCCTCACCCTTTTTGACAAAACCGCAGTCCTCAAGATGCTCTATCGGTAGGAAGGCGAAGGGGTCGGTCAGCATGGCCACGTCCACATCCTTAGGGGTAAGGCCAGCCATCTTAAAGGCAGCGGTCGACGTGATTCTGCTTCCCAACTCGGTGAGATTAGGAATGGATGTTACCACCCCGTGAGTGTGGTGCTCTGCCATTCCGAGTATGCGTATTGGTGTATCGGTATACTCCTTCGCCGTATCAGCTGAGCTCACGAGAATTGCTCCGGCGCCATCGGCGGGTCTCGAGCACATAAGCAGGTGGTAGGGCCAAACTATTAGAGGTGAATTGACTACATCCTCAACTGTTACGGGATCCTTGAAAACCGCGTTCGGATTCATGGAAGCCCATTTTCTCTGTGCCACAACCACACTCGCTAGTTGCTCTTCGGTGGTTCCGTAAAGGTGCATATGTCTTGTGGCCGGCAAAGCGTAGAAAGATATTATATCAGCACCATAAGGGAGCTCGAACTCCGGGTGGGCCGCCGCGCCTGTGCCATGTCCAGCTCGGAACTTGCCCCCGCTCACACACAGAACGTTCTTCGCAACTCCGGAAGCTATTGCCATCATAGCAAACTCAATTTGATTATAGGTGGCGACACCACCTGCATCCATCGTCGATGAGAGGTTGGGCGAAATACCAAGATAGTCGTAGACCTTACCAGCTCGATCGCCCACAAAATCAGGTCCCATGTATGCGGGAACACAAAACAACCCGTCTATCTCGTTTTTGTCGATGCCTGCTTGGTCAATGGCCATCTTACAGGCTTCAGCACAAAGCTCAGTGACGGATTTTTCTGATTTCCTTTCAAATTTTGTTTCTCCATAAGAGACAAGAACTGCGCTATCTTTTATGGACATTTGCACACACTCCTTTCTTTGCTAAAATTTACAAATAATACTTTCCAGTTTCCCTAGTTTGCTAGCTGAGAGCTATCAAACATATTTAAATTTTTACTAAACATAACATGAACGTTCACCGAAAGACTTGAGGAGAAGAGGGGGGAGGAAGCGGCGGCGAAGGAGGAGAAGAAGAAAAATCGGTCTCACGTGAGGCGCTACCGGGAGCTGTGGAGGGAAGACCCGAAGCTTACGCCGCGAGGATGGCTCAGCTCATCAGGGAGATAGACGATCTGGAAACCGGTAGGGCGGAGGAACCTCCTCCAAGCGAGGGGGACAAAAAGCCGCGGAAAGAAAGAAAGGCGTAAGGGCGAACCGAGAAACCGGGGTGACGCGTGTTCAGAAACGGTGGAGACCATCTTCGAAACGCCGCCCAAGGGGAGGGGGCAGCAAGGTTTGGGGGCGGCGAAGAACTCAAGGCGACCCAAACACACTCAAAAACCATTTCACACCAACTAGGCCAACCAAAGATAGAAATCAATGTGAACGTTACACTATCGCGTAGTGAAAAAGCCGCCTTGGCGCTGCTCGTTCTGAGTGTTTTTCAGGGTTCCAAGGGTCTGTGAAAAGCTCTCCGATATCTTACTGCGGGAAAGGCCACAAAAAACAACAGTCACGCTTCTCGCTTCCATCAGCAAAAACCCAAGGAGGTTTCACTAAGATGGAACATGGCGCCCGTAACAGTCGCTATGTCCCCGCTGGTGAACCTAGCACAACCCGCCCTCACCAACGAAGCGCCGCCGTAACGACAAGGTTGAGTGTATTCCATTCTATAGCGTCCTTACTTAATGTTTAGCTCCTAAGAACACTGCAAACATAGATAACCCCTCTGCGAAAAGGTTACCCCTTCAATCGAAAAACTTTCCCTCGGCTAATGTTAAGTTGTTGTCGACATGCAACACCACCCTTTGGGCGATAAGTCGTCGATTCTCATTAGAAATTCTCTGCAAAACCTACCGATCAGGAGTCGCCGCATTCAGGAATCCACAAGTTTTTAATTATCACACGGTTTGTCTTTTTGGAT